>JAAYPU010000380.1 GCA_012519645.1 Clostridiales bacterium
ATTAGTGGTCTCAGGTCTCTGGTCTCAGGTCGCAGGTCATTAGTATTTTGTATAGAGTTCAAAGCCAGAGGTAAGAGCCAAAACCCTGTTTAACTATAGCTCAACTAATGTTTCACTATTGTTATATCGATTTAAGATTGAATTCGCGAATTTGCTGAACACAAATTCCTTCCTGAATTATTCATTAATCATTAATGTAGCTTTTGTGTTAGGATAACACAAAAGCCCCCTTAACTATTAGTTCTTAGTTATTAGTTCTCAGTTAAATAGGTTGGTGAGATTTTTGATTCCGATGGATGGTTTTGCATCTAAAATTGCCGGTGCAGCAAGCTCAATAAAAAATAGAACAGAAGAAATTATCAAAAGTATGGATTTCAGAATGGAAATCAATAAAATGGAGGAAGAAATCGAGGAATTATATTTAGACATAGGGGAAATGATTTGCAGATATTTAGACTCCGGCATGAAGGTAAATATAACAAGGGATATAGAAGAAAAACATGAAAAAATTAATATGCTGAAAAAAGGAATTATGCATAAAAATAAATTATTGAGTAATACTATTAAGGATGTTGTGTACTGCGAACGGTGTGGAGAAATACTGGCAGGGGGTATTTACTATTGCCCCATATGCGGCAAAAAAATATAGTCAAAAAACAAAGCAAGCTGTCAACTTGCGCAGACGGCTTGCTTTGTTCAAAAGGGGTATTGGGATTAGAGATTAATGAGGTTATCAGGGGGATAACCACAATCAGATTATAACAAAAGGTATTAAAAAATACAAGTATTCGACAAAAAATAAAAAGAATTATTTAAAATTACTTTCCAATTTTATGAAATAAAAAGAGGACTTTTTTATATTGGTGTAGAATATATATTTTTAATAAAAGCGAGCATTTTATCTAATCATCTATTTAATAAATGAAAAACTGAAGGAGGTCATAATAATGGAAGTATTAAAAGTATCAGCTAAGTCCAGCCCCAATTCAGTAGCAGGTGCACTTGCAGGCGTTTTAAGGGAAAAAGGAGGAGCTGAGATTCAAGCAATCGGAGCTGGGGCCTTGAATCAGGCGATTAAGGCTGTTGCTATTGCACGAGGTTTTGTAGCACCTAGTGGAATTGATTTGATTTGTATACCAGCTTTTACTGACATTGAGATCGATGGTGAAGAAAGAACGGCTATTAAATTGATCATTGAGCCAAGATAGAAAAATATTGATATTTTTAACCTGTTTGGAAGCCAAACAGGTTTTTTTAATGATTGATTAGAAAGACTAAATAATGTATTCTATAAATATGATAAATGGAAGTTTACCAGTGAAAGGAGAATAAAATTGACGAATACATATGAAAATCCATTGATTACACGTTATACGAGTCCTCAAATGGCATCGGTTTTTTCTTCTGATGAAAAATTTAGATTATGGAGAACTCTTTGGATCGCTTTGGCTGAATCAGAAAAAGAGCTGGGACTTAATATTACTGATGAACAAATAGATGAAATGAAAAAATATAGAGATGATATCAATTATGATGTTGCCCGTAAAAAAGAAAAAGAGGTGCGTCATGATGTTATGGCCCATGTGCATGCTTTTGGTGAACAATGCCCTAAGGCAAAGCCAATAATACATCTCGGTGCTACAAGTGCATTTGTAGGAGATAATACAGATATCATAGTAATGAAAAAGGCATTGATCATCGTTCGTAAAAAGCTTGTTAATCTTTTGTATCAGCTTAGCATTTTTGCTGAAAAATATAAGTCTGTTCCCACATTAGGCTTTACCCATTTTCAGCCTGCACAGCTGACAACGGTAGGAAAAAGGGCTACATTATGGATGATGGATTTTCTTTTGGATTTAAACGATATAGAAGACCTCATTGACAGTCTGATGCTGCGAGGTGTAAAGGGTACAACAGGAACGCAGGCAAGCTTTTTAAATTTATTTTCGGGTGATCATGAAAAGGTAAAGCAATTAGACAAGTTAGTTGTTGAAAAGCTTGGTTTTGAAAAATCCATACCTGTATCAGGGCAAACCTATACACGTAAAATAGACTATAAAATATTGTCAGTATTGAGTGGTATTGCTCAAAGTGTACATAAAATGACTAATGATATACGGCTGCTGCAGCATTTGAAGGAAATTGAGGAACCTTTTGAAAAGAACCAGATAGGCTCTTCTGCTATGGCATATAAGAGAAATCCGATGAGAAGCGAAAGAGCTGCTGCTCTGTCCCGATATATTATAAGTTCAACAATGAATACAGCAATGACAACAGCGACACAATGGTTTGAAAGAACGTTAGATGATTCAGCAAACAGAAGAATAGTTATTCCTGAATGCTTTATGGCAGCTGATGCAGTATTAGATATATGCATTAATATTTCCAATGGTCTGGTAGTACATGAAAAGGTCATCAGGCAGCATATAATGAACGAATTGCCGTTTATGGCAACTGAAAATAATATTATGGAATCTGTTAAAAAGGGCGGTGACCGTCAGGAGCTGCATGAAAAAATTCGTCAGCATTCCATGGAAAGTGCAAAACGTGTAAAGGATGAAGGGCTGGATAATGATTTACTTAAACGTATTGCAAGCGACGATGCCTTTAATTTAACAGAGGAAGATATAGATAATCTTATGGCTCCTGAACTGTACATAGGAAGGTCTGTAGAACAGGTGGATGATTTTAATTCAGAATATATACAGCCAATTTTAGATAAATATAAGGATGAAATAGGAGTAGAAGTGGAACTCAAAGTTTAACTAATAACTAATAACTAAGAACTAATAGTTAAGGAGGATTTTTGTGTTTAATAAAACACAAAAATTAACATTAATTCATAAATATACTTACATTTACATTGTGCGAAGCACATATTTACATTGCACCGAAGGTGCATATTCACACTGTTCCGAAGGAACATGAATGAAAGGGTCGATAAGTATGTCCGAAATTGTGAATAAAGCTCAACTACTAAAGAAAGCTTCTTTGAAGTTAAGTGAAGCCAGTACTAAAGATAAAAATGATGCCTTGAAGCTTGTGGGTGAAAGCCTTATTGCCAATAAAGAATTGATACTAAAGGAAAATGAAAAAGATATCGAACAGGCAATAGCGAGTCAAATGAAGGAAAGCCTCATAGACAGATTGCGTCTTACCGAAAAACGTATACAGGAAATGGTTGAAGGTATTAAAACTATTATAGAGTTGAAGGATCCTATATGGAAAAGCAGTGAGATATGGACAATAGAGAATGGCTTGAATATAAGTAAAATGACAGTACCCCTCGGAGTTGTAGGTATCATTTATGAGTCTCGTCCCAATGTAACGGTAGATGCTTTCTCTTTAACACTTAAAAGCGGGAATTGTATACTATTGCGAGGCAGTTCATCGGCTATACATTCCAATAAAGCCTTGGTAGCGGCTATAAAAGAAGGATTAAGGAAAAGCAATATTTCTGAGGACGTAATACAGCTTATAGAAAACACTTCAAGAGAATCAGTCATGGAGATGTTGAAGCTTAATGAATATATCGATGTAATAATTCCAAGAGGCGGTAATTCACTTATTCAATTGGTAGTTCAAAATGCTACTGTGCCTACTATCGAAACGGGAGTGGGCAATTGTCATGTTTATATCGATAAATCTGCAAAATTGGAGGACGCAGTAAAAATAGTAGTTAACGCCAAGACTCAAAGACCGGGAGTCTGCAATGCCTGCGAAACAGTATTGGTGCATGAGGATATAGCTAATACTTTTTTACCAATGATGAAGGATGCCCTGAAAGGTATTGTGGAACTAAGGGGTTGTGATAAAACAAGAGAAGTAATAGATTCTGTTCCTGCAGTTGAGGAAGATTGGGCAGAGGAATATCTGGATTATATTTTGGCGGTAAAAGTAGTAAAGGATGTGGATGAAGCCATTGAGCATATAGGAAAATACGGAACAATGCATTCGGAGTCCATTGTTACTGAAGACTATTCAAATGCTGAAAAGTTCCTGAGAAAAATTGATGCGGCAGCTGTATATGTGAATGCTTCCACGCGTTTTACAGATGGCAGTGTTTTTGGTTTCGGCTGTGAAATGGGAATCAGCACTCAGAAAATGCATGCAAGAGGTCCCATGGGACTCAATGAACTGGTAACGATAAAATACATTATTAGAGGAAACGGACAAATCAGAGAATAGGTAATGGTCTCAGGTCTCAGGAGCAGTGATTATTAATTAGTAATTAGTGATTAGGGTTTACAGTCCGGAGTCCGGAGTAGGTCTCAGGTCTCTGGTCTCAGGTGTCAGGACTTAGTCAATTGAAAATTGATAATTGAAAATGGATAATTGATAATTGACAATAGATAATTAAATAAAGAAATTTTCCGATGCAAAATTTCTTCTTTCAATCTTAAATCATAAATCTTAAATCTAAACTTAAATTAATACTTACACTGTACCGAAGGTGCATATTTACATTGCTTCGAAGAAGCTGTTTGTTAACACTAACCACTAACCACTAACCTCTAAAAGAAGGGTGTGATGTAATTGAAGATAGGATTTATAGGTACGGGCAATATGGGTGCGGCTATCATAAAAGGCTATGTAAAAAAGGATGAAAAAAATAAAAATGATATATTGGCATACGACAATGTGCCCGAGAAAGTAAAAAAGCTTGTTGATGAATGCGGCATTATTCAGAGTCATTCCGTTTCACATTTGATGCAGAATAGCGATATTATTATTTTAGCTGTGAAACCGGATATTTATGGACATATACTTGAGGAAATAAGTCCACTGATGAAAAAGGAACAAATACTTGTATCCATCGCTGCAGGAATAACTATCAGATATTTGGAGAGTTTTTTTGATTTACCTGTGAAAGCAGTGAGAACCATGCCAAACACACCTGCTCTTGTTAATGAGGGGATTACTGCATTATCTAAGAATGAAAATATAGATGCATCAGAATTTGAAATGGTTATAAATATTTTCGATTCTATAGGAAAAACTGAAATAATAGATGAAAAGCTGATGGATATTATTCCGGGTGTCAGCGGCAGCAGTCCCGCCTACGTTTATATGTTTATTGAAGCTCTCGCTGACGGTGCCGTGCTTCAAGGAATGCCGAGAAAGAAAGCTTATCAATTTGCCGCACAATCTGTATTAGGTGCGGCAAGAATGGTGATAGAGACAGGTAAACACCCTGGTGAATTGAAGGATATGGTTTGCTCTCCCGGTGGAACTACGATTGAAGCGGTCGCAGTTTTAGAGGACAGGGGCATGAGGAGTGCCGTCATAGAAGCAGTTGCGGCATGTACGGAAAAGAGCAGAAAAATGAGCAAATAAGGAGCAGATAATGGTTTTTTATGAAAATACGATAGACAGTAAAAAAGCTTTTGAAGGGCGTATTATAAATGTGCGTATCGATAAGATAAGGACTAAGGATGGCGGAGAATCTTTCAGGGAGGTTGTTGAGCATCCAGGAGGAGTCGCCATAGCAGCATTAACGAATGATAACGAGTTGGTTCTGATCCGACAGTTCAGAAAGCCTGCGGAGCAGGTGATTCTTGAAATACCGGCAGGTAAAATTGAGAAAGGTGAAATGCCCGAGGCTACAGCCGCAAGAGAGCTGAAAGAAGAGACAGGATATACGGCATCTAAAATGACGCACCTTTTTACATTTTATTCCTCTCCGGGTTATTCATCTGAAAAAATACATTTATATTTAGCTGAAGAAATAGATCTGGGAGAAGCTTCACCGGATGAAAACGAGCATGTGGAAACGGTAACTTATGATTTGGATACTTTAAGTAAAATGATTGAAAACGGAGAAATAATAGACGGAAAGACTATTGTGGCAATACAGGCAATATTGCTGATGAGAAAAAAATAATAGCTTCTTCGAAGCAATGTAAATATACTCATGCGGAGCATCCTTGTGAGTTACTATTTAAGATTTAAGATTTATGATTTATGATTGAAAGTGAGGAATTTGCTTAATGCAATTCCTTCTTTTTTTATATTTAATGGAGTAGGAATATATTTTTGTTTGATGTTGGAATATTTGAACTGAAAAAATTAGATGGAAGATAAATAAAAAACCGTGTTTCTAACAGGATGTTAGATAAGCACGCCTGAGGTATGGACGCCGATTAAGAGCGTTAGGTTTTTTATGAGAGATTCCTTCAATTTTTTCTCAAATACGGATTTTGAACACAAAAATATATACCGAATTTTTAGTGGACAAATAGTAATAAATAACCTATGCCGAACATATTTTTATATAGGAGATTTAGAAATTGGGTAAATCCTGAGGGGAAAGGGATGGGATACATATGAGAAACAGGGAAAAGGATATTTTTGGGGGATACTTAGGAAAAAACGGCATTGGTATTTGGATTGCAGTATTTTTTCTAATTCTGGGTATTTCAATGGGGGCTTTTACAGAAAGAATGATGCAGGCATCCCAAAAAAATGATTTATTAGAATTCGTAAACACGTATTTCAATATAATGCATTTAGACAGCATACCTAATACTCAAATCTTTTTAGGATCACTGCTGAACAACTTTAAACTTTTAGGTATTATATTTATTTCCGGTGTGGTAGTAATAGGCTTTCCAATAGCCTTGGCTGTATTAACATTCAGAGGTGTTGCCATTGGCTTTGCTGCAGCTTTTTTCATGGAAGAAATGAAAATAAGAGGACTTTTGCTTTCGGTTTTCTCTATACTCCCTCAAAGCATTGTATTTATACCGGCTTTTATAATTGCAGCAGCAGTATCTATTGGGTTTTCTTTTAGAATATTATCTTCCAGAGGGAATAGAACACCCAATAATACTTATGGACATAATTTTATTTCTTATCTTGCTATTTACATTATTATTTCCATATTTATTATCATCGGATGCTTCATTGAGTCTTATATAGGGCCTGCATTGATCAGGCTCATAATATCTTTATAATATCTTTTTGCTTTTCTCTGTTTTCTTTTTTGTGATTATTGTATAATAAAAATAAATATTGCCTATTGTTTTTATATGATAGACAACTTGAAGGCAGGGGAAAAGAGATGGACAGCATTCTAAGCAATTATATAAATTATTTAAAATCCGAAAAAGAATTATCGGAGAATTCTCTCAGCGCCTATAAAAGAGACATAAGTAATTTTTTAGCTTTCCTGAAAGAAAAATACGGTTTGAATTTAAATGAAATAAGCAAGACAATCATCATTTCTTACATATTAAAACTAAAAAATCAGGAAAAATCTTCTTCTACTATTTCCAGAAATATTGCATCGATTAGGTCCTTTTGCGGGTATCTTATATTTAAAGGTATTTTAAGCAACGATCCTACAGTCAGTATAGATTCGCCTAAAATCCAAAAGAAAAAACCTGAATACTTAACACTGGAAGAAGTGGAATTGCTATTAAATCTGCCTGATGATTCTATAAAGGGTTTGAGGGATAAGGCTATATTAGAAGTCCTTTATGCGACTGGAGTACGTGTTTCAGAGCTTGTGGATTTTACATTGGAAGATGTAAACGTAAAGATGGGTTTTGTAGCATGCAACGGCGAACATGGAAAAGCCCGAATTATCCCCCTTGGCAGTATTTCCAGAAAGGCACTTTCACGATATTTGGATGAAAGCCGAAAAGTATTTATAAATAACAATTCGGAAGAAAAAGCCCTTTTTGTTAACTACAACGGTGAAAGGCTGACACGCCAAGGGCTATGGAAGATAATTAAGTATTATACTAAGAAGTCCGGCATTCAGAAGCAAATAACTCCTCAGATTTTACGCCATTCTTTCGCAGTGCATCTTGTTCAAAACGGTGCTGACTTAAAATCTGTGCAGGAATTGCTGGGACATGCCGATATTTCTACGACTCAGATATATTCAGAGGTTATTAAAAACAGGATCAAAGAGGTTTATGACAAAGCACATCCAAGAGCGTAACTGGGGTCTCAGATGTCAGGTCTCTGGTCTCGGGTGTTGAACTGAAAACTGATTCTTAGCTCGCCCTATTTGTGAAACAAATAGTTGGCGAACTTATGCAAGGAAATCATGAATTTTATTCATAGATTTCTACTGCCAACTGAAAGATAATGTAGAAATTTTGCCTTAAGGCAAAATTTCTTCCTTAAATCATAAATCTTAAATCATAAATCATAAATCTTGTGCGAAGCACGGAAAGGTGATAGTGTGAAACGTGTTATTTTGATAGTATTGGATAGTATAGGAATTGGTGCGTTGCCGGATGCTGATAAATACGGTGATGCCGGAGCAAACACTTTGAATCATATAGCTCAAATTTGTGGCGGGATAAATATCCCAAACTTATCCGGATTAGGTATCGGCAATATTGAAGGTCTGGACAATATAGAAAAGGCTGATGAGCCGACAGCGTCTTTCGGTCGGGCTAAAGAGATGTCCTCCGGTAAAGATACTACCACGGGACATTGGGAGATGATGGGACTTTTTTTGGAAAAACCATTTAAAACCTTCCATGAAGGTTTTCCGAGGGATTTCATAGAAGCTTTTTCTAATAAAATAGGAAGAAAAGTTATCGGCAATTATCCTGCTTCCGGTACGGAGATAATTAAGGAATTGGGAAAAGAGCATGAAGAAACCGGAGCTATAATAGTATACACTTCTGCTGACAGCGTTTTTCAAATTGCGGCACATGAAGAGGTCGTCCCGTTAGAAGAATTATATAATATTTGTGCTGTTGCAAGGGAAATGCTTACGGGAGATTTACAGGTAGCTCGGGTCATTGCGCGCCCATTTACAGGAAAGGAAGGCAATTATACCCGAACTTCAAACAGGAGAGATTTTTCTATTTCGCCGTTTTCAGACACGGTATTGGATTTTATAAAAGATAAAGAGTTGGAAGTTAAAGCTGTCGGTAAAATTGAAGATATATTCAATAAAAAAGGTATTACAGAGGCAGTACATACAGAAAACAATATGGATGGTGTGGATAAAACATTAGATTATATGGAAAAGAATTTTGAAGGATTAATATTTACCAATCTCGTAGATTTTGATTCAAAGTATGGCCATAGAAGAAATCCGGAAGGTTATAAACAGGCTATAGAAGAATTTGATGACAGACTGCCCGAAATAATCCATGCTTTGAGGGATGAAGATATATTGATCATAACTGCGGATCACGGAAATGATCCGACCTATATAGGAACTGATCATACCAGGGAATATATACCTGTATTAGTATACGGAGAATATATCAAAAATGGTGTTGACATTGGAACTTTAGAAACCTTTGCGGATATAGGTGCTACAATAGCGGATTATTTAAATGCCGGAATGCCTGAGTATGGGAAAAGCTTTCTGAATAAAATTCTGTAAATAGGTTGGGAAGTGTGAAATATGATAACTATGTACGACATTATTCATAATAAAAGAGAAGGCAAAGAATTATCAAAGGATGAAATCGATTTTTTTGTAAATGGTTATGTTAAGGATGAGATACCTGATTATCAAGCTTCAGCATTACTGATGGCTATATATTTTAAAGGATTATCAAAAAAAGAAACATTTCTTTTGACTGATGCCATGAGATGTTCAGGTGACATCGTAGATTTGTCATCTATTCCGGGAGTAAAAGTCGATAAACACAGTACCGGAGGGGTAGGGGATAAAACAACATTGATAGTCGGACCATTAGCAGCCTCTTGCGGTATTTCCGTGGCAAAAATGTCCGGCAGGGGTTTAGGATTTACAGGAGGCACTATTGATAAATTAGAAGCTATCCCGGGATTTAAGACTTCGATTACATCGCAGGACTTTATAAAAACGGTAAAAACGATAGGAATGTCCGTAATAGGGCAGACAGCACATATTGCACCTGCAGATAAGAAGCTTTATGCTTTACGAGATGTGACGGCAACTGTTGAAAATATTGGATTAATATCCGGCAGCATTATGAGTAAAAAGCTGGCGGCAGGAAGCGATGCTATTGTTCTGGATGTTAAATGTGGCAGCGGAGCATTTATGAAGGATTTTGAAAGTGCATTGATTTTAGCTGAATATATGGTAGAAATCGGCTGCAATGCCGGCAAGAAAACAGCAGCCTTGATAACGGATATGAATCAACCTTTAGGTTATGCTGTTGGAAATGCGTTAGAGGTAAAAGAGGCAATAGAAGTGCTTAAAAATAATGGGCCAAAGGATTTGACCGAATTATCGCTGCAGCTTGCAGCACACATGGTTTATTTAGGAGAAAAAGCTGCAACTATTGAAGAAGCGTATCAGATGGTAAGAAATCATTTGGAAAATGGTGCTGCTTTGGATAAGTTTTCTCAATTTGTTAAAGCACAGGGTGGCAATAATAATGTTATTGACGATTATTCAATACTGCCAGCAGCATCCTTTAAATTGCCTGTTAAAGCTTTTCAGGATGGTTTTATTGAAAAAATTCATGCAGAAAGTATAGGTAAAGCTGCGCTTTTAACAGGAGCAGGTCGTAAAAAAAAGGAAGATTACATTGATTTATCAGCTGGAATCATTTTAAATAAAAAAATCGGAGAAAAGGTTTCAAAAGGAGACATTTTAGCAGAAATACATGGAAATAATTTAGATAGTATCAATGAAGCGGAGATGATTGTAAAAGATGCATATAGCATCAGTCATATAAAACCGATGGTCGAAAAACTTGTAAAAGCGTTAGTAACAATTAATAATGTGAAAATATACTAATTTTTCCTTATTGTACAGCTTTCTTTTCAGAATATACGTATATGAACGGGAGAGAATAAAATAAAAAAGGAGGCTGTAAAATGTTTACTAATAAAATGTTATTTGTTCGTTTTATGATTATATTCATATTTGTGTCACTTTTTTGTACCCCTGTTTTTGCAGCAGAATTTGATATAAATGCAAAATCAGCGATTTTAGTAGATGCCAATAGTGGGCAAGTAATATATGAAAAAAATCCGCATGAAAAGCTGCCTATAGCCAGTGTGACAAAGGTAATGACCATGCTGTTGACAATGGAAGCCCTCGAAAGAAAACAGGTAAATTTATCGGATATGGTAAATATAAGCAGTCGTGCGGCAAGTATGGGAGGGAGCCAGCTGTATATGGAAGAAGGGGAACAGCAGTCCCTGGAAACCCTTATGAAAGGCATAGCAATATGCTCGGCAAATGATGCCTGTGTGGCTGTGGCAGAATATATCGGAGGTTCGGAAGAATTATTTGTACAGAATATGAATAAACGTGCTGCCGAATTAGGTATGCTGAATTCAAATTTTATTAATACAAACGGACTTCCTGTTGAAGGGCATTATAGTACCGCTTATGACGTTTCATTAATGTCAAGAGAATTGTTAAAACATAATAAAATCCATGAATGGCTTACTGTTTGGATGACTACAATAACCGTTGGTCTGCCAACCAAAAAACAAACGCAGCTTGAAATCACCAATACCAACCGATTAATTAAGACATATCCCGGTGCAAATGGTATAAAAACAGGATACACCGGAGAAGCGGGATACTGCCTTTCAGCTTCGGCTACCAGAGGTAACATGACTTTGGTTTCAGTTGTTTTAGGTGCACCGAGCACTAATATAAGATTTTCGGAGTCTGCAAAGCTATTGGATTATGGATTCGCGGTTTATGACAGTATAAATATTGCTTCACAAAACCAAATCATAGGGAAGGTGAAAGTGGATAAAGGAAAAGTAGATCATGTAAATGCCGTTACTAAGGAAAATGTCAGTGTATTAATTAAAAAGGATGAAAAGCAGAATATTCGGAAAGAAATAATACTTAAAGAGAATGTTTCCGCACCGGTAAAAAAAGGGGAAGCATTGGGCGAGATAGTGATTTATAAGGATGAAAAAATAATAAAAAGATATCCGTTGGTAAGTGATGAGGACGTTGAAAAAGCAGGGATCCTGACACTGTATTATAAATTATTCAAAAGTATTACTGCCAACAACTAAATATCGTTTTCTAAAGAGGATTAATACTTAATCCTCTTATTTTAATATTAGATATTTGGTTTATTAAATTATTAACATAAAAATTTCAAAAATAGTTGACACTCCAGAGATGGGAGAGTTTATACTAATATTATGATTTACTTAAAGACGGATGGTATATGCCTCCTGTTTTAAACGCTTTTGGTGCGACTGCAGCTGTAGGTAAGCTTCTTGATTTATCTGAAAGTCAGATGTTGGATGCAATAAGCTTGACCCTTTGCCAGGCAACTTGCAGCTCCGAACTCACCAACAATTCGGAATCGCCTATTAGGTCAGTCAGAGATGCTTTTGCAGCAAAAATTGGTGTCATGTCTGCTCAGCTTGCCAAACGGGGTATAATTGGTTTTAAGGAGCCCTTTGAAGGCAGCAGAGGTTTTTATCATGCTTTTGCAAGAAATGATTGCGATTTGACAAAATTAACAGAAAAACTAGGTGAAGTTTATGAAAGTGGTAATATAAGCTTTAAACCGTGGCTAAGCTGCAGAGGAACACATCCGAATATAGACGGGATTAGGAGGATTTTATCGCAGCAGCATATTGAACCGGAAGAAATAGTTAATGTACACCTTGTAGTCAGTGCTGTAAATGCTAAACTTCTCTGTGAACCGTCGGAAGTCAAGAAAAAGCCGCAGTCTCCTATCAATGCAAAATTTAGTCTTCCTTTTACCGTAGCAATCGCACTTATTTATGGAAATGTGACTTTAGATCACTATAATGAAAAAATAATAAAAGATCCAAATGTTTTAAAATTAGCTGAAAAGGTTACCTATGAAATAGATCCATCGATGCCTAAATACAAGTCATTACAAAGTATAACAACGATTCATACTAAAAACCAAGTGTTTTCACAGACCGTTACTGAGCCTTTGGGAAGTATGGATAATCCGATGACAGAAGAAGCACTTGTTGAAAAATTCTTGAATTGTTTAAAATATTCTGCAAAGGAATATTCAGAAGCTGAGAGCAGGGAACTGGCAGAGATGATTTTAAATATTGATTCTTATAGAAACGTAAATGATTTAATTAAATATCTATAGATTATTATTTTGTAAAAAGAAAATGTTTCTTTACTTAGAAGAGGTAATAAGATGAGAAAAAGCAGTGACCTTTATTCCATAGGAGAGTTATCTAAATTATTTAATATTCCAATATCTACTTTAAGATATTATGACGAGATTGGATTGTTTAAGCCTAAATATACAGACAAAGACAGTAATTATAGATATTATTCTATTGAACAGTTTGCTTTACTGACTTTGATCAGATACTTAAAGCTATCTCATATCTCAGTAAAGGAAATTAAAAAAATAGTAAATCAAGTTACCCCGGAAAACTACGTGAATTTTTTAAAGAAACAAAGAACACAACTTAAAGAGGAACTGGATAATTTAGAATTTATAATGGATAAATTCTCCATGAGAATAAATGAAATAGAGGAAGCCATGAAAATGGAGCAGCTTCCCATAATATCAGTAAAAGAGCTGCCTGACAGAAAAATTTTATACTACCAGGACAATATTACTTCACGAATAAGTTTAGAAAAAGCAATCAGGGGATTTGAAAAAAAATTGGGATATGCCATTGATAAAGTAGGATTGACTATGTCCTATGATGATCTTGTAAATGAAAACTATGACGTAAATAATGGCATTTTTATCAAATGCGATGATAAAAATAACAATAAAAACCTAATAAAAGTTTTGGAGGCGGGTACTTATGTGTGCATTAATTATCGCGCCTCTCATAGTGACCTGCCTGTATATTATAAAATGATAATGGACTACATAAAAGAAAATAATTACATACCTCTAAAAAAAGACTCTATCAGGAGAACGATAATAGATTCATCTATTGATTCTAATATCATTGATTCTTCAATCGATAAATATATATCAACAAAAATAAATAAAAACCTTGGCGAAATACAAATCCCGGTTATTATAGGATGAAGTTTTACGACTATAAAACTTTTGGAGGGAATAATTTATGAAGAAAGAAATAATTTTATACGGTGTTGGTGACTTAGGACCTTGCAGGGATAAACCGGAATCTATTTTTCAGGATGTAAGTCATATTTTTAAAGAGGGAGATATATCTTTTGGACAATTAGAACCTGTTTTTTCACGTCGAGGAACACCATTGCCCCAGTCCCGTCTGCCGATGCGCTGCGATCCTGCAGGGGCTAAAGCTATTAAAGACGCCGGATTTGACGTTATATCCTTTGCAACAAATCATTGCATGGATTGGGGAAGAGAAGCATTTTATGACACAATTGAAGCTTTGAATAATCAAAATCTATTATGTATAGGTGCGGGAAAAGATATTTTCGAAGCCCGAAAGTCAGTGATAATAAAACGCGATGACACTAAAGTGGCTTTTTTAGGATACAACTCTATTCTGCCTCAGGGATATTTTGCAGATGAGAGACGACCGGGATGTGCACCACTGAGAGGGTTTACCATATATGAGCAAATAGAGCATGACCAGCCGGGAACGCCTGCAAGAATACATACTTATCCCCATAGAGACGACATGAAAGCGCTGATAGCTGATGTAAAAAAGGCTAAAGAAGAAGCGGATATAGTCATTGTTTCCATTCATTGGGGATTGCATTTTATTCCGTCGGTAATTGCCGATTACCAGAGGGATTATGCATATGCAGCTATTGACGCAGGAGCGGATCTTATTCTGGGACATCATTCTCATATACTTAAACCGATTGAAGTCTATAAACGAAAAGTAATTTTTTACAGCTTAGCAAATTTTGCTTTGGATCCGCCTCACAAATTTGCGGAAGGTGGTGTGTTGTCGGGCAAATCTCATACGGAGCTTCAGGAACTTAATCCGGATTGGAAGAAAGCACCTGAAAAGCCTATGCCTACGGACTCTTTTAAAACAATAATTGCTAAATGCTATATTGAGGATAAAAAAATTATTAAAGTATCATATATGCCCGTTGATATAAATATGGATACTTATAATCCGAAGGCTGTAACTGCTGACAGCCCAAAATTCGATGAAATCATGAACTATATGAGTCAAATAACTAAAGAACAAAAAATAAATACTGAATATCTAAAAAATATGGATGAAGTAGAAATAGTATTATAGTTTTCCAATGCAGATTTCATAATATATTTTCCCAGTAAAAGCCAAATATAAGCATTTGAGTGCTTATGTTTGGCTTTTATTAAATCAATTATAGGGTTATTCAAGAACATATAGTTGTTCAACGAAAACTGACAATTTTTTAAAAATATGATATAATACTTTAGATATTTTCTAATGAGGTGCATCATGACATATAATATTAAGTTGAATGTTTTTGAAGGTCCGTTTGATTTGCTGGTATATCTGATTGAGAAAGCACAGATGGATATATATGATATACAGATTTCAGAAATTACGCAGCAATATATTGATTATATGGAAATGATGAAAAAATTTAACTTAGAAGTAGCGGCAGAATTTTTGGTTTTGGCAGCTACTTTAATAGAGATAAAATCGAGAATGCTCTTACCGAATAAAGAAGCAGCTCTAAATGAAAATATCGAAGAAATCGATCCGCGTACTGAGTTAGTACAAAAAATACTTGAATATAAGAAATTTAAGAATGCAGCTGAAGAATTGAAAGAAAGGGAAGAAATAGCATCCCATATATATTTCAAGGTGAAAGAGGATATAGGTTATCAAAACGGCAATTCAGAATATATTGATTTGGATTTGGATCAATTTATTCAAGCTTTTAATCTATTTCTTAAGAAAAAAAAGAAAATATTTGATATACAAAAAAAATATTTGGAAG
>JAAYPU010000381.1 GCA_012519645.1 Clostridiales bacterium
AAAAAAAGAGCGCTTTATGTTAAATTAGTATAGCTCACTATTTTTAGGATATGGAGAGGTGACCGAGTGGCTAAGGAGCACGCCTGGAAAGCGTGTAAGGTGTAACAGCCCCACGGGTTCGAGTCCCGTTCTCTCCGCCAATGCTGTGCTAGCCGGGGAGGCAGCGGTGCCCTGTACCTGCAATCCGCTATAGCAGGGGTGAACTCCTGTCTGAGGCATACTGCTGTAAGGTCAGCTTTATTCAGGAAGCGTTGATAATTGGGTCCTGTGCAATAGAAATTTGTGAACGCGTCAGGTCCGGAAGGAAGCAGCGATAAGCAGATACTTCTATGTGCCGCAGATTTGCCTGATTTGAGCAGACTGTATAAAAAGCGCTTGGAACAGTTTTGTCAAGGCCAGGTGCACAGCTTACATAATATTTAATATTTATGATTTAAGATTTAAGATTGAATGGTAAAACTGATAAGATACTTATCAGTTTTTTACATTATGCACGACCAACATAGTGATTGTGTACCAAAACCACACGCTATGCGTGTGAGTATCGAAAAGGCTATGCCTATACGGATGACATAAAAAACCTCCAACCGACAGAATAGAGAAGGTTCGCCAACCACTCTATGTCAGAAGGAGGTATCCAAAATGGATGAAAGTAGTTTATCACACATAAGGTGGACATGTACATAATATATAGTAAAGTAAATTTTGATTGTTATCAAAATTTGTTCCTAAAATCATAATTCATAAATCTTAAATCTTAAATTCTAATTTTAATAAATTGTGTTATAATACAATAGATTAATATTTCTTTATATTACCGAGAAAAAAGTTGGAGGCATTTGAAATGTCCTATAAGGCACTATACAGACAGTGGCGTCCAAAAAACTTCGATGAGATGGTTGGTCAGGAGCTCGTCACAAAAGTACTGAAAAATCAAATACAAAGCAATCAAACAGGACATGCCTATCTTTTTTGCGGGACAAGAGGAACAGGAAAAACCTCTGCTGCGAAAATCTTTGCAAAAGGCGTCAATTGTCTTTCTGAAAAAGATACAAAACCTTGCGGCGAATGTGAAAACTGCAAAAGCATACAGGAAGAAACCTTTATTGATGTTATTGAAATGGATGCAGCATCCAATAACGGTGTGGATAATATAAGAGAACTGAGGGAAAGCATCAAATACCCTCCTGCAAAGGGTAAGTATAAGGTATATATAATTGATGAGGTACATATGCTTTCTACGGGGGCTTTCAATGCACTGTTGAAAACCCTTGAGGAACCGCCGTCATATATAAAATTCATTTTAGCAACCACAGAAGTGCACAAGCTTCCGGCAACAATCCTTTCAAGATGTCAAAGATTCGATTTCAGAAGAATATCTGAGCAGGAAATGGCTGAAAGAATGAAGTACATTTGTGATAATATGGGAATCAGCATGGAAATGAGCGCATTGATGCTCATTGCAAGAAATGCCGAAGGCTCGGTCAGAGATGCTTTAAGTATATTAGATCAGTGCTTAGCATTAGGCAGTAAAGCTATTTCCAGGGATGATGTGATAGAAGTATTGGGTACTGCCGATGATGTATTTCTGTTAGAATTAACGGAGTGCATTGCCGAAAAAAAATCTTCCGATGCTATCATGCTGGTGCACAAAATTATAACTGAGGGAAAAGATATTCAGCAGCTTATTAAAGACTGGATTTATCATTATAGAAACCTAATGATCTGCAAAATATCAAAAGATATCGAATCAATTATACCAATGTCCTCAGAAAATTTAGAGCGCCTCAAGGAGCAGAGCAACAAGCTGAGTATGTCAGCTATTAATAATGCTATTATGGAGCTTTCAAAAACATCGGCAGATGCAAAATGGTCTTCTCAGCCAAGAGTACTTTTGGAATTGGCGGTAATTACACTTTCAACTCCCGAGTTGAATACATCTGTTGAAGGTCTTGTCGAAAGAATTACTGCATTGGAGAAGGCTTTAAAAAATGGAAAAAATGAGGCCGGCGTAGTTAGTGTAATTAAAGAAGTCCCTGAACAAAATGATACAATAAAAGAAGAAGTGTCGGAAAAGAATAAAGCGAAATTATCAAACAAAAAAGATGCAGCAGAATCGCCCATAGAAAAATATTCAGAAAAAGAATTTCAGGGCATTTGGAGCGACATAATAAATGAAGCAAGGGAAGAAAGGCCGTCACTTACTATGCTTAGTCAGGGCATAACACTTATTTCTATGGATGAAAAAAGCTTTATGCTTCATGCGGAAAGTGACGCTAAAAGAGAATATTTATTGCTGAATAAGGATTTAATAGAAGAAATCTTTTCAAAACATACCAAAAAGAGTTTGAAATTGCAATGTATAGACGTCAACCGGCCCAAAACAGATAAAACTAATGAAGATGAAGAAATAAAAAAAGAATTAGAGTCTATTTTCGGAAGTGAGAAAGTAAGCATTATTGATACAACTGATAACTGAAAATTGATAACTGAAAGATAAGGAAGTGATTTTGCTGAAGGCAAAATTTCCACATTCAATCTTAAACCCTAAAGCCTAAATTACTTATACTGTTCCGAAGGGACATATCGACACTTACACTACACCGAAGGTGTATATTCACACTGTGCGAAGCACATTTTTATATTAATATTACTAATTACTGATATTAATTCAATTGTTCATTCTTAATTCTTAATTCTTAATTTTACGAAGTAAACTGGAGGTATTATATTATGGGTAAAGGAAATAAAATGATGGGCATGCCCGGTAACATGGGAAACATGATGAAACAAGTTCAGCAAATGCAAAAGCAAATGCAAAAAATGCAGGAAGAATTACAAGAAAGAGAAGTTGAAGCTTCTGCCGGCGGTGGAGCTGTATCTGTAAAAGTAAATGGTAAAAAGGAAGTTCTTGAAATAAAAATATCTCCTGAGGTTGTAGATCCGGAGGATGTTGAAATGCTTCAAGACTTAATCATAGCAGCGGTAAATGAAGCTCTCAGAAAGATTGAAGATATGACTTCAAATGAGTTAGGAAAGCTGACTGGAGGGATCAACATCCCGGGACTGCTTTAGTAACTAAAAAATAATAACTAATAACTAAGAGATAATGTAGGAATTTGACTCAGTCAAATTCCATCCTGAACTATTAGTTTTTAGTTTTCAGTTCTTAGTTTGAAATGAGGTTTATCATGAAATACTACGCACGTCCAGTAGCAAAGCTTATAGAGGAACTCTCAAGACTGCCGGGAATAGGTGGGAAAAGCGCTCAACGATTGGCTTTTCATATATTGGGAATGGATGAGAAGGATGCTTATGAGATTGCACATTCAATTATAGAAGCAAAAAAGAAAATAAAAAAGTGTTCCGTTTGCGGCAACCTGACAGATATTGACCCTTGCATCATATGTTCGGATGAGAGCAGGGACTCGTCAGTTATTTGTGTGGTAGAAAGCTCTAAAGACATTATTGCTATGGAACGTATCAAAGAGTTTAACGGAAAATATCATGTTTTGCATGGGGCAATTTCCCCCATGGATGGTATCGGACCTGAAGATATTAACCTAAAGTCTTTAATAATTCGACTTCAGAAAGAAAATGTTGAGGAAATAATTTTAGCGACGAATCCGACAATCGAAGGAGAAGCTACGGCTATGTATACAGCACGCTTGATTAAACCTTCCGGCATTAAGGTTACCAGAATAGCCCATGGTGTACCGGTAGGCGGTGATCTGGAATATGCCGATGAGGTAACGCTGTCTAAAGCCCTTGAAGGCAGAAGGGAACTTTAGAGCAAAGCTCTAAAGCTATAGTAATTAAGAATTAAGAATTAAGGAAAAAAGTTCGGTGAGAAATCACCGAACTTTTAATTATAAAAGATAGTATTGCTTTACAGCAATACTAACCATCAATCATAATTCTTAAATCATAAATCTTAAATAGAATTACGAAGACAATTTATTGTCTTCGTAATGCAACAACCGGTGGAATAGATGAAGCTGAAAAGGCTGGGTATACGCCGAATACAATTCCGGAGCATATCGCAACAAAGCTTGCAATGCCTATAGCTTTGATACTTACGACAGTATCAAAACCGTAATTTTCGAAAAGAGCTGTACCTCCAACACCTAATAGTATACCGGCAAAGCTTCCTATAATACTAATAAACAATGCTTCAAGGAGAAATTGGGTTAAGAGGTCGTTTTTTTGTGCACCTAATGCACGCCTGAGACCTATTTCACTGGTGCGTTCACTGACAGCGACAAGCATGATATTCATGATTCCTAAACCCCCGACCAATAATGATACAGCGGCAATACCGCCAAGCAACAGAGACATGACTCTATTTGCTTCATCGGCTTCTTGAACCATCTGATTGAGACTTGTAATAGTAATAACGTCATTACTGCTGTCTCCCGAAGGAATTACAGGTGCACCGCCGCCGCCGCCGATATTGACCGGACGGCTGACTGCCATACGACTATCCATCATCATTTTCTCACGGACGATCATTGCATCGCCACCGCCTGCCGGAATATCAGGGACTCCGCCGCTCGGGGCGCCATTTTCACCGAGGTTATATTTCTTTTTAATGATTCTTCCCAACTGTACAATGGCAAGTCTTGCATCTTCTTGTGAATTTGCTTTACACCAGATTTCTTCTACGGTTCTTTTCTCTGCAATCTTTTGAGCGCAGGTATAAGGTATAATGATTTTATTATCTACATTATCGGATTTTCCTGCGCCTTTTTCACCCAGAACTCCGATTACTTCGTAGCTTTCGCCGTTAAGGGTAATATATCTGCCAACCGGAGAGCGGCCCCCCATAATGCTGTTGGCAATATTGTATCCTAAAACAGCTACATTTGAGCGCAGCTTCACATGATATTGGGAGATAAATTCACCGTCAATTATCTCATAATCACGTATAATTCTGAATTGTTCATTGACACCCATTACATTAGTGGTAACACGGCTGCGTTTCCATTGCAGCTGGGTTTCTACATTCACCACGGGGCTGCTGTAATCCATACCTTGAACACGTGAAACAAGGTCATCGGAAATTTCGGGTTCGAATTCGTATAGAGGGTTATGGACAGAAATCTTAATGACATTTGTGCCAAGACTTTCAAACTGCTCCATAACGGCTACCCTGGCACCTTCGCCAATTCCCATAAGGGATACCACGGAAGCAACACCTATAGTTACTCCGAGTACTGTCAGGGTAGTACGTAAGGGGTTAAGAAATAATCCATGTAAAGCCATTTTGGCTGAAAAAACAAGCTTAACCAAAAAGGACTGATTTAATTTATTTTCTGACATTCTAACGCCTCCAAGCTATTTGTTTTTACCATCCGGGCTATCATTATTTGAATCGCCGCCGGAAGGTATGAAGGAATCATTGGCTTGGATATGTTCACTGGGGAGCAAATCGCTGCTGCTTCCGGTGATAACTAACTGTCCTTCGGTAAGTCCATCGAGAACCTCGGCATATCTGTCATTCATAAGACCTAAATTTACTTCCACCAGCTTTGGAATACCATTTTCCAATACTTCTACCATTTGTTTTCCGTTTTCATCAAAAATTGCTTCAACAGGGATGAGAAGAACATTATTGGCACTTCCTGCGTCTATATATGCGGTAGCCTGCATTCCGGGGCGCAGCCCTTCCCCGCCCTCCACTTCTATATTAACATCGAATTTGGTTATGCCTCCGGTCTGATTTCCGTAACTGGATACGTTCATAACAGAACCCTCGAAGGTCTGACCGGGCATAGCATCAACAGTAACTGACACAGGAGCACCTTGTACAACGTTGACAATATCTATATCGTCTACTTGAATATAAAGCATCATACGATCTGTGTTGTAAATATTCCCCAGCCAATCCCAAATAGAGATCGTACTGCCAACTTTAGCTTCCAAGTTAGATACGATTCCATTTATCGATGAGCGAACTTCCAAATAACCATATTGTTCTTGAAGCTGTGAAACAGTACGTTTTAGATAACGTACCTGCTCCAGCTTTTGACGTATTTTTTCCTGCATAGCGTCTCCTGATAAGGTAACGATAGGATCGCCTTTTTTAACCGACTCGTAATCATCTACAAAAACATCCGTAACTATAGTATCCGAAACTCTGTTAAGAAGCTTTTCTTCCTCTAAAAATCCGTCTACGGTTGCAGTATTTTTAAAATAAACAAAGCTTGTGTTATCTGCATTTGGAAGAGCTACAGTAACGCTCATGCCTTGTTGAACAAGACCGGGATTATCTGCTTCTATATACGCGACATATACAAAACCGGTGCTTGTGCTGTCAGGCATAGCTGCGCTGCTGACACTTGTAACCGTTCCGTCAAGGCCGCCATCAAAATTAGGAAAAAAGAGTCTAACCTTAGTTCCTTTTTTAACTTGTGCAGCCTCACTTGCTGTAAGTCTTGCTTTAACTCGGAATTTTGAATCATTAATAATATTAGCAATATTATGTCCTACATCTATTTTATCTCCTTCTGAAACGTTCAGACCGGTAATGCGGCCGTCAATAGGTGACGTAAGCACGATTCCCCTGGCTGGGTTGATGGTTTCAACTTCGGATCTTGGTTTGCCGGACATCTCGGAGAGTTCAAGCAATAATGAATCCAGCTGGTCTTGATTTTGTTTGATGGTGCTTTCCAAATCAGGAGATGCCAATTTTATAAGAAGCTGTCCTTGCGTAACAGGATCGCCTTCTTTAACAAGCACTTCATCAATAACAAAGCTTACTGAAGGCATATCCCAAGAACGGCGATTATTTGAAACCTGGATTTCTCCGCCATATGTAGGTTGCAGCATTCCTTTTGCTTTTACGCCAACCTCGATATCTCCTTTGAAGACTTCTGCAGTAGAGTATATTGGGCCGTCCGCCTCATTAGACCCATTGCCGATAAGGGCTTTAATTGCTAAAAATAATCCCAAAATGACTATTACAACTATCAAGCCTATAATGGCGATTTGTTTTCTCTGTTTCTTGTCCATTTATTATTTACCTCCTGAATTTATGCTGTTATGTGATTCAATTCTTAATATTTTACCATCCATCATATGGAAGGTTTTCTTTCCGTATTCTGAGACTTTAGCATCATGAGTAACCTGTATAATAGTGACTCCAAGATTTTCATTCAGTTCCTGAAAAAGACACATAATAGAATCTCCTGTATGTGAATCTAATGCACCGGTAGGTTCATCGGCAAGAATGAGCTTAGGGTTGGTTACCAGCGCTCTGGCTATAGCAACTCTCTGCTGCTGACCTCCGGAGAGTTGAGCAGGAAGATGATGGACCCGGTCTTTAAGGCCGACTTGTTCCAACGCACATTCTGAAAGCTCTCTTCTTGTTTTGCTGGGAATACCTCTATAGATCAAAGGCAATTCAACATTCCCCAATGCTGATAGGTTTGATAATAAGTGAAATCCCTGAAAAACGAAACCAATCATTTGGTTTCTCGTAATAGACAGCTCTCTGTCTGACATTGTTTCTACATGCTTATCATAAAGCTTATAGGTTCCTGAAGTTGGAAGATCAAGGCATCCCACAATGTTTAATAATGTAGATTTGCCCGAGCCGGAAGGGCCCATGACTGAAACATATTCTCCCTCATCTATGGAGAGACTGACACCTGCAAGTGCATTTACCTCAACATCACCTAAATGATATACTTTCCTGATATCTTCAAGTTCTAATAGCGACATGTTATTTCTCCTTTAAATATAAGTACAATCAATAGACATATAAAAAATAATTTTTGTTCCTTATTATATATGGTTATTATGTTGTATAAAAAATTAAAACTAAAGCAAGC
>JAAYPU010000382.1 GCA_012519645.1 Clostridiales bacterium
ACAAATTATAACCATCTTAGCTATTTGCACATTGCTGTTTGGCATCTTTATAGGAAATATTTTTGATATACCAAAAGATGCTTATGCAGAAGAAACAGTTAAAAATACAATTACCGTAAAGGGAACTTCAACGGTTACAGCAACGCCTTCATTGGCTTATGTCCACATAGGTGTCACAACCTTCAATGCCGATGCGGTAAAAGCGCAACAGGAAAATGCAACTAAAATGACAAACGTAATGGCTGCATTAAAAAAATTAGGTATTGCTGATAAGGATATTAAAACTTCTGCTTACACCATTTATCCTCAATATGAATGGGTGCAGGAGACTCCTGAAAGAGGAAAGAGTGTTATTACAGGATATAATGTAAACAACTCTATCCAAGTTACTGTAAAGGATTTATCAAAAGTAAGCAAAGTACTTGATACAACCGTTGCAGAAGGTGTCAACTCTGCAAGCTCCATCGTTTATAGTATCAGCGAAGAAGAAAAGGATGCGCTATACCTGGAAGCTCTAAAAAAAGCCACTATAAAAGCAAAGGACAAAGCAAGCACATTGGCTTCGATATATAATATCAACATAAATAAACCAAGTCAGATAGTTGAAGAGTATAATTCTTATCCTATTACCTATGATTATAAAGAAATGTTAATGGCTGCGGACGCTGCCCGCGCTGTGGCAACTCCTGTTTCAGCAGGCGAGATTACTGTAGGGGCTAGTGTAAATGTATCATACACATATTAATCAGGGCATTTAAAAACGGTCAATTTCGTTGTTACTGCCTCGTCCTCTGATGCTCACGTAGCTTTAAGTACGCTCCGCTCATCGGACTCGACGCGCCTAGAACTCGCCTCGTTTTTAAAACCCTGCAAATGGACCAAAGGTGTCTGTGTTTCAAAGCCATCCTGGCTCAGGGAATTGAGAATTGAAAATAGATAATTGACAATCAAAGAAGGAATTTGCTTACGCAAATTCCTTCCTTATTTTTCATCTCTCATCTTATCAGTACTCATGACCTGAAATCTGAGACCCACTAAGTCGCTACGCTCAGTTATGTTTTATTATTGCTTCGCTCCAGTTGAACGATAGTTAAACAACTATTAGTTCTTAGTTATTACTTTTTAGTTATTTTCCTGCTGCCAGGTTTTACTAATTCGATGGTTCCTTCCTTGCACATCGGACAATTATCCGGTTCAAAGGTTTCTATTTCCAGTTTAATAGCCGAATACAAAGGTACATCCAGTTTCGAATCTGCTGTTCGTCTGTCTACGAGGCATGCCGCGCCAACGACTTTGCCGCCTGAGGACTCTACAATTTCTTTCACTTCCATTGTGGATTTTCCTGTCGTGATAACATCCTCTGCAATAAGGACTTTCGCTCCTTCGGGTATTTCAAAGCCTCGTCGCAGCTTCATCTCATTGTCCACTCTTTCGGTAAAAATGGCTTCCTTTTTCATTTGCCTGCCTAACTCGTAGGATACTATAATACCTCCCATAGCCGGCCCAACAATAAGATCGATTTCTAAATCCTTGATTTGCTCTGCAACATATGACAGTATTTCTTCCGAATAATGCGGGTATCTTAAAACCTTGGCACACTGTACATAAGCATTGCTATGCTTTCCTGAAGTCAGAAGAAAATGTCCTTCTAAAAAAGCTCCCGCATCCTTTAATATTTCCATGATTCTTTCTCTCATAATTACCTCCGTTTGTTTAGTGATTAGTAGTCATTTTTACTTGAGGAAATTTCATTTATGAAATTTCCTCATTTGTATTCATCCACTGCCATAACTATATGGTCTCTGTCTCCAACTTTATTTGCCAAAATGTTTACGACTGCCTCACCCTTGTCTAAGGATGTGATGATTTGTACTGAGGCTTCGATTGCAGCCCTTCGGATCAAAAATCCATCTCTCTTTGAATCATTGCCTTTTGTCGGTGTGTTGAATACAATATCGACTGTTCCGCTTCGTATGATATCTAAAATGTTTGGGGTTCCCTCACTTATTTTCTTTACACTATGAGCTTTGATGCCCAATTCTTCCAGATATTTGCATGTATTTTCCGTTGCATAAAAGTCATAATCTAAATCTTTCATTTTAAGGATGAACGGTTTGAATATTTCCTTATCTTTCGGCTTCAGTGTAATGAGGACAGAGCGTTTTTTAGTTTCAAGATTCATTCCTGCAGCTGTCAATCCTTTATAGAGAGCATCCTCATAAGTTAAGGCAACTCCTAAAACTTCACCTGTTGAACGCATTTCAGGACCTAAGCTTACTTCCACCTTAGGCAATTTCTCGGTAGAAAATACGGGCACCTTCACCGATACCATTTCCGGCTCAGGATATATTCCCGTTCCATATCCCATATCCTTCAGCTTCTCTCCAATCATACATCTGACAGCCAGATCTATAACCGGAACATTGGATACTTTGCTGATATAAGGGACCGTACGACTGGACCTTGGGTTTACTTCTATGACATAAAGTTCTCCCTCGTATTCAATGAATTGTATATTTATCATTCCTAATACTTTGAGGGCTTTAGATAAATTTTTTGTGTATGAGAGTATTTTGTCCTTGATCTCCTTCGATATATTTTGCGACGGGTAAATGCTGATGCTGTCCCCGGAATGAACACCGGCTCTTTCCAAGTGCTCCATAATTCCCGGAATAAGCACATCTTCGCCGTCAAAGATCGCGTCTACTTCTATTTCCATGCCTCCGAGGTACTTATCGATAAGTATGGGATTTTTGTTGTCTTTACCAAAAGCATTGCTTAAATAATATTCAAGTTCTTTTTCATCCCAGCAGATTTCCATTCCCTGTCCTCCCAGCACATATGACGGACGGACAAGAACAGGATATCCTACTTTTTCAGCTTCTTCCAATCCTTCCTTTAGGCCCATTATGCCTTTGCCCTGAGGGCGCTTGATATTGTATTGTTCTAATATGTTATCAAATTTTTTTCTGTCCTCTGCTATATCGATGCTCTCAGGAGACGTTCCAAGGATGGGGACATTCATTTCTTTAAAAAATCTTGCCAGCTTGACAGCCGTTTGCCCACCGAATTGCAGAATAACACCGTATGGTTTTTCCTTTTCTATAATATTTAAAGTATCCTCTTCAGTCAGTGGCTCAAAATACAGCTTATCGGAAGTATCAAAGTCCGTACTGACCGTTTCAGGGTTGTTATTTATAATAATCGTCTCAATACCCAGCTTTTTAAGGGATTTTACGCATCTTACGCTGCAATAGTCAAATTCGATGCCTTGACCAATCCTAATAGGTCCGGAACCTATAACTATAACTTTTTTTCTATCTGACACTTTTACTTCATCAAATTTTTCATATGTTGAATAGTAATAAGGGGACACTGCCTCAAATTCTGCTGCGCAGGTGTCTACCATTTTATAAACAGGATTTATATTCCACTTCTTTCTAAGGTTATATATGTCTATTGGGCTGACACCCATTAAATCTGCTATGCCCTTGTCAGAGAAACCTCTTTTCTTTAATTCAAACAATTTTTCTTTTGACAAATCTTCAATTTTAGTTCTTTTCAGCTCTTCCTCCTGGTCTACGATCCACTTAAACTTGCTTATAAAGAATTTATCTATACCTGTAAATTCTGCTGCCTTATCTATTCTGTATTTTCTTCTCAGCATTTCGCAAAGATCAAAAATACGTTCGTCATCAGGCATATTGATTCTCTTTTTCAGCTCTTCCAAGGATCTCTTCTGAGAAGGTTTATGTTCCAGTGAATATTTGCCTATTTCCAAAGATCTTATTCCTTTCAGGAAAGCTTCCTCAAAGTTACTGCCTAATGCCATTATTTCTCCGGTCGCCATCATCTTTGTTCCAAGCTTTCTGTCGGCACTGTAGAACTTATCAAAAGGCCATTTAGGTATTTTTACAACTACATAGTCAATGGCAGGTTCAAAACAAGCATAGGTTTTTCCTATAACAGCATTCATTATTTCATCAAGACCATACCCCAGTGCAATTTTTGCAGCCACTTTTGCTATTGGATATCCAGTTGCTTTAGATGCTAAAGCAGAAGAACGGCTTACCCTTGGATTGATTTCTATAACTGCATATTCAAAGCTTTTAGGATTTA
>JAAYPU010000383.1 GCA_012519645.1 Clostridiales bacterium
AGCTCTTACCTCGCCTTTTCACCCTTACCAAACCAGATGCCGCATCCGGCCTCTGATTGGCGGTATCTCTCTGTTGCACTTTCCTTAGAGTTGCCTCCACTGGGTATTAACCAGCACCCTCGCCCTGCGGAGCTCGGACTTTCCTCGTGTACAAGTACACGCAGCTGTCTGACTTACTCATCAAGTTATTATAACACAAAAAACCTCAATTTCAAGTGTAAATATCTGCTAACGTGAGGAAGTTTCATAAATGAAATTTCCTCACGTTAGAATTAAGAATTGAGAGTTAAGAATTAATGTAGAAATTAATCGGCTTCGTAATACAAAACATGTTTTGGACTTCGGACTCCGGACTTTAACCTGATACCAGACACCTGAGACCTGAGACCTGAGACCATAAATCCCTAACCACTAATCCTTAATCCCTAAATATATTGAAATGGGTTTATGTTAGCTTTAGATTCAATAATCGCGACGCTGCCGCCGAGAACATCGATAAGCTGTTTTGCCATATTCTCACTGAATATCTTTTCAGTGTGAAAATGTTTTGCATCTATCAATGCGATCCCAAGCTGTAATGCCAATTGTGCGTCATGATATTTCACATCTCCGGTTATATAAAGCTGACAGCCGATTTCAGCGGCTTTCGATAAAAATTCTGCACCGCTGCCTGTACATAAAGCGATTTTTTTGATTTTTTGTTCCTTATTGCCTACAAAAGGTATAGGTTCATCAATTTTTAATTTTGTTTTTAAAAGTCTGCAGATATCTTCAAGTGTCGCTTCTTCTTTAAGCTCGCCTGTTCGGCCTAACCCCACGCTTTTGATTGTATTCTCAAGCTTATATATATCATACGCAGGTTCTTCATAGGGGTGGCTGATAAGCATTTCTCTTATGACATTATGCAGGGTTGACTTTGGCACTATGCTTTCAAGCCTGAATTCTTCAACTTCTTCAAACTCATTTATTTTTCCGATATATGGATCAGCGTTTTCTAAAGGAGTAAAAGTTCCTGTTCCGCTCTGATAGAAAGTACAATCTTTATAATCGTTTATTTTTCCTGCACCTGCATCGCATATTGCTTTATGAACTTTTTTTAAAGCTTCCACGGGTACAAAGACTACCAATTTATAAAAATCCTCAATATTTTGTGTTAACAAAGGTTTCATATTATCCAGACCGATAATTTGCCCTAAATAATCATTATTTCCTCCCAAGGCGGAATCAAAGGATGTATGCGCTGTAAAAACTGCAATATCTTCTTTTATTAAATTAATAAGCATCCTGCCTGTATAGTCATTACCTCTGACTGATTTCAATCCCTTGAAAATGAAAGGATGATGGCAAATAATCAAATCTATTCTTTGTTCAACAGCTTCTTTGATGACCGCTTCATTAATTTCAAGGGTTACCATAATTTTATTTATGTCATCTTTTCCTGTGTCTAATAAAAGTCCGGTATTATCCCATTCTTCTGCCAGCGAATTGGGCGCAATATTATTTAATAATTCGAGAAGCTTATTTATTTTTACTGACATCTTTTAAAACCTCCTCTAATATATGGATCCTTTTCTCGGAATATTCGGATTGTTTTTTTGCTTTCAAGGAATCCTCATTCATTGTATTCATTAAAATTGCTTTTTCTGTTTTTATTTTTCTTTTTATAAATTCTTTTAAAAGCGGATCGTTTTTATGAATAAGTATTTTGGGAATCTCATAATATATTTCATTATTTTCAGATTGAGATTTCCCTGGAGTAGCAACAATAATTTCACAGATGTATCTTCCTTCTTCAGCCAGATGTTCATCTATAATTTTAAAACCATTTTCCGTAAGCCATTTTCGGAGCTTATCCTGTGCATTTCTGGGCTGCAATATGAGCTTTTTTATGGCTCTGCTCTTTTCAATATCCTTCGATAATATTTCCTGAATCAACAGACCGCCCATACCTGCAATAACCACTGTATCTGCTTCATTATCACCTATGACTTCTAATCCGTTCCCTATTCTGCTTTTTATATTATGTCCTTTTCCAATATGTATTTCAATGTTTTTTAATGCAATTTCCATAGGCCCTTTATTGACGTCCGATATGATTATTTCCCTGGAAATGCCTTCAGAATATAAATAAATCGGCAGATACCCATGATCAGTGCCGATATCTGCTACACGCTCATTTATCTCGATACTATCTGCAATTTTTTGCAGTCTGTTTGTTAACTGCATAAAAGCCTCCGATTCCAACTGAAAACTGATAACTGATAACTGATAGTTTATGTAGAAATTTGCATATTCAAATTTCCTCTTTTATTTACTTTAATTAGCTTGGCTAAATAATTTTTCTAGAAATAATTTATCATTACTTTTGTAAAACAAAAGTTTCCTTATCTTTCAGTTAGCAGTAGAAATCTATAACGTTTCGTAACCGAAACTCCTACGCAAGCAAAGCTTGCTACGCTGTCCGTTTTTCCAATACAGCTCAAGCTGTGGAAAAAAGGCGACTAATAAATTCATGATTTCCTGCATAAGTTCGCCGGCTATTTGTTTCACAAATAGGGCGAGCTAATATCAGTTATCAGTTATTACCCTAACCACTAATCACTAACCACTAATCACTAATCACAATCACATTAAAAAAATCTTCATTCGAAGATTTTTTTATGTTATTCTAAATAATCCTTTAATTTTTTACTTCTGCTGGGATGTCTCAGCTTCCTTAAAGCCTTTGCTTCGATTTGTCTTATTCTCTCACGGGTAACGTCAAATTTTTTACCCACTTCTTCCAATGTTCTTGCTCTGCCATCATCTAACCCGAAGCGTAGCTTAAGCACATTTTGTTCTCTTTCTGTCAGAGTATCCAATACTTCTATAAGCTGCTCCTTCAGCATTGAAAATGCTGCAGCCTCAGCAGGTGCCGGAACATCCTCATCCGGTATAAAATCTCCGAGATGACTATCTTCTTCTTCTCCAATCGGTGTTTCAAGGGATACGGGCTCTTGTGCAATTTTCAGTATTTCTCTCACCTTTTCTTCCGGAAGATCCATTTCCGCAGCTATTTCATCAGGTCGTGGTTCACGGCCATATTCCTGTAAAAGCTGTCTGGAAACACGAATCAATTTATTTATG
>JAAYPU010000384.1 GCA_012519645.1 Clostridiales bacterium
AAAGGATATTAAAGAAGCTCATAAAAAGGATTCCAATACAGGCAGTGACACAACCGAAGTTGATGAATTCGAAGATGCCTTTGAACAGGTACAGAAGGCTGATAATGCCACACAGGCTCAAATGATTATGTACAGTAAGATGTTCAAAATCAATTTTTCTAAAATGGATCCTTATGAATTCAAAACTTTTACAGATATCCTGCAACGGTATTCAGATGCTTTTAAAACACCGAAAGGCAATGGCAGAGGGAAAAAGAAATAAAGGAAATACCAACGTCACATTACACCTATCACGACAGGTATAATGTGACGTTATATACTATTGATATTGCAACAACATTGTGTAACACCAAACTAAAATTATCATTCTAAATATTTAGCAAACTTTTGTTTCAAAAAGAATTGATATTCGGGATGATTACTTGATTCACTAAACTCGCTTTGAATAATTGAACTAAGCCATTTTTCACGTTTAGCAATAAAATCATTATATCTTACAATCCTAATTTGCCCTGATTCTTCGGCTCTTAATATCTCAGTCAAAGCATCATAGATAATCTCGCACGATGTAACCTCTACTTCTTTGCTTGATACAATTGCATCAGGAATTCTAAGTTCAAACTCTGTGTCTTCTTCAACTTTTTCACATGAGTATATATATCCGCCTACTCCCCCATATGTTTCTTCAAGGGCATTTGGATAATATTCTTCATATTGCAATATTCCATGCGAGTCAAATCCATATGGGCCCCATTTAGTCCATACTCCTTCATACTGAAATCCTTTTTCTTTACAAAATTTCTCAACTGCATTGCTAAGATATACAAGCGTGTTTTCACGTTTCACTGATAGATATACTAATGGAATATTATGATTTGATTTTCTTGGCTCCAGAACCTTAATGTCTTTAATTTGTGATGCATGATAATACATAATTTTCCCCTTTAAGTTTGCTGTTTAGTCAATCTAAACCATCAGTACAGGCTATTTTTTTACAACAATCCAATCATCATTTTCGATAACATATTGAAACTCTGTTAGACTCTCACTAATCATAACTTCAATAAGTTCTTCAAAGTCGCTAACCAAGTTTACATTTGATAGTTCTGAAATCTTGACCCAATGCATCTTACCTTCATCAGAATCAGCAAGTTCTCCCTCAAACTGGTCTGTTTTAAAAAGAAATACTATATATCGACCGTCTTCGATAGGAAAATGTTTTACACCACAAAGCCGTGGAGATTTAATCATAAGTCCGGTTTCTTCCTTCATTTCGCGAACCACTGCATCAACAATAGATTCACCAGGTTCAATATGTCCTCCTGGTAGAGTAAATCCCTTCCAGTCCTTTTTTATTCTGTCTTGCAGCAAATAGCTATCATCTTTATGTATTAAACACAATACTGTTAATTCTACTTGTTCTGTTCGCATTATTCCCCACCGCATTCCTTAATATATTTGCTCTATTTAATATCTGATTTACCAAAATACCATTTAGGAACAGTTATCATAAAATCGTCGAAATTCATCATAGACGCCCTTGCTCTTCTTACCATTCCATCAATTTCAGCCTGTCCAAACTTCTCAGCCCATTTAATAGAAAATAATGATGCCTGTGCTACATATACCGCATTTGCAGTCCAGAAATCCTCAGGAACATCATCATCAAAGTAAGCATCAATCTGTCCTATACAATACGGAACACTTATCTCTATCCCAAAGCTTTCAAGTTTGTAAAACTCCTCATATGGATCTCCCACTTCCCATCTGTTGAAGTCGATTACACCTATAGAACCATCCTGCATATAGATCAAATTCCCCGGATGGAAATCCCCATGCATGTACACCGGCGTTTTCTGCCAAATAGAATTAATATTCTCTTTTACATATGCAACAGCAATTTCATCACTGGAAATTCGCACATTTGATTCTTCATAGCGTGCTAATTGCGTCA
>JAAYPU010000385.1 GCA_012519645.1 Clostridiales bacterium
CAATATGTAAAAATAACTGATGAAGATTTACAAACTCTTTATACAGTAATGGATCAAGTATGTAGAGAACAAACTAAGAAATTGGATGAAACAGGCTTAGAAGCAACTAAGACATTTGAGGATGTTCAAGGTCTAGTTAAAGAATATAAAAGTAAAAAATAGTAAAATTAATAATTGATTTAAAATTATCTGCCAAAGGCTATATGCCTTTGGCAGATTAATTCTGGCATCTTTTAAAAGATAACTCTGACATTATTTGCGGAAACTTTTTTATCAGTTGCAAAGGAGTTCAAAATGGATGATAAATGTCAAAATCCTTCAAATACTCAAAGAAAAACAAAACTATGGGGAAAAGACTTCATACTCATTATGCTGGCGACTGCTTGCGTAGGAGCAGGAAATTTTTTCTTTATGACAACACTTCCTATTTATGCTCAGCGATTAACCGGTTCGACAACCATAGCAGGATTAATGACTGCTATTCTTACGATCTCAGCTCTTATTGCCAGACCCATATCAGGTATTTTAGTAGACAAATATTCCCGAGTAAAGATTGCCATTATCGGTGCTTCGATAGTCTGTATATCTATTCTCGGGTATAATTTCGGATATATACTTGTCGTCTTGATACTTTTCAGAATTTTACATGGTTTAGGGTTTGGTATGCATTCAACTGCCACCTTGACGGCTGCTACGGATATTGTTCCTGCTTCAAGACGTATGGAAGGTATAGGATATTTGGGACTTTTTAATATTATTACCATGGCTTTGGGGCCAGCTTTTGCATTATACCTTATTTCAGCCAGAGAAGATGGGTTTTCCATTTTGTTTTTGATTGCAGGTGCTCTTGCGCTGGTTGCTGTGATAGCAAATTTTAATGTTACTTATGAAAAGAATCTTCAAAATAATAAATCTGAAGTTTATGATATAAATATTAATAAAGAGGAAAAGGGAAAGCACAAATCCGGAACTATTTTAGGATTTGAAAAAACAGGCCTTAAAATGGCATTGGTGCTTTTCATATATGCATTTGCACAAAGCACTATCAATACCCATATCGCTGTATATGCACAGTCTAAAGGCCTTGGCAATATTGGATTATTCTTTACCATGGGGGCTGCAGCGATGTTTATAGGGAGACTTTTTGGAGGCCGGATCGGCGACAGATTCGGACCGGATGTTATTCTGATTCCTGCTTTATTAGTAGCTTCCTTCAATATATTTATAATCGGTCATATAGATTCAACCTTTGCTTTGGTTCTGGTAGGCTTTCCTTCAGGGCTGGTGCAATCTCTTATAATTCCCACTATGAATGTGATCATAGTAAATAATGCACCTCCGGAAGTCCATGGTTCTGCAAACGGAACCTTTTATGCGGCATTGGATATGGGACTTGGATCAGGCGCTTTGTTTTGGGGATTTATAGCCGATATGGCAGGCTACAGTCGGGTATATGCCACTGCTTTATTCTTGCCTCTGTTAGCATTGCTGCTTTATCTCTTTTTCGAAAAGAGACAGTTTATTAAAGCATGGATTGGGAATAGAGGATAGAGTAGGGACTCAGGTGTCAGGTCTCGGGTCTCGGGTCTCAGGGAGATAGATAAAAGATAATAAATAATAAATAATGGATAGCAGTTAATGAAAGAATTTGACTATGTCAAATTCTAACCGCAACTTTTATCTGTTATATATTATCTGATTTATACTCACACTGTGCGAAGCACATATTTACACTACACAGAAGGTGTATACTCACACTGTGCGAAGCACATATTTACACTACTCCGAAGGAGTATACGTGGAGCTGATTTGAAATCGGCTCTATTTTAATGTGTGGTAAATTATAAGTTTATTGCGACAATTCTGAAATTATAAAATATTCAAATAAATGTGAAATTATTAACAAGCTAAAACGTTAAAAATAAAAAATTTATTAAAAAACTATTGAATTGCATAAAATATAGTGTTACAATATTAACGAACACATTCGGTGAATTACTACTGTAAAAACAATATCTGAATAAAAAACTTCAAATAGAAAAAAAGAAGCATTTCTATAGATGACTGTTATTAATATTCAGATGAAATTACCAGATAAAGGAGGAAGACACATGTTATTTATAGAACAGCATGAATTAATCAGAAAACTAGCGAGAGAGTTTGCAGAAAAAGAATTAACATCAGAAGTTCTCGATGAAGTTGAAGAGTCCGGCGTTTTCCCAAAGGATATATTAAATAAGATGGGTAAAGCAGGTTTCTTTGGAATAAAAATACCACAAGAGTTGGGTGGTGCTGGAAGCGATACCAGAGGATATGTTATTGTGATGGAAGAAATCGCACGAGTAAGTGCTGTTGCCAGTTTATACGTTTCATCGCCTAATTCTCTTTCCGGCGGTCCCTTGTTATTATCTGGGACTCCCGAACAAATTGAAAAATATCTGAAACCTGTTGTAAAAGGAGAAAAAATTCTTGCCTTTGCTTTGACTGAACCGGGAGCAGGGTCGGACGCTGCCGGAATGACTACTACGGCAGTAGCGGATGGCAATTACTATGTACTGAATGGCAGGAAAACATTTATTACAATGGCACCTTTTGCGGACTATTCGGTAGTTTACGCAAAAACGGATATGAGTAAGGGAGCTAAAGGAATTTCGGCATTTATTGTAGATATGAAGCTGCCGGGAGTATCCTGCGGCAAATCCGAAAACAAAATGGGACTTATAGGATGCGGCACCAGCGATATTATATTGGATGATGTACGCGTTCATAAAAACAATCTTTTAGGAGAGTTGAATAAAGGCTTTATCAATGCTATGCAGACTCTAGACGTAGGACGTATAGGAGTAGCTGCTCAATCTATAGGAGTAGCTCAGGGAGCTTTGGACGAGGCAGTAAAATATGCTAATGAAAGAAAACAATTTGGTAAAAAATTAGCGGATTTTCAAGCTATAAGCTTTATGATAGCGGATATGGCAACCAAATTAGAGGCAGCCAAACTTCTTGTGTATCAAGCTGCATACCTGAAGGACACAAATCAAAATGCATCCAAAGCGGCATCAATGGCAAAATATTTTGCTTCTGAGACCTGCAACGAAATATGTGCAAAAGCAGTTCAGATCCATGGCGGTTATGGATACATGAAAGATTATAAAGTGGAACGTATGTATCGTGACAGCAGAG
>JAAYPU010000386.1 GCA_012519645.1 Clostridiales bacterium
AGCACTCTGTTATCGATATACTGAAAAAGCTTACCATTTTAAGAAGAACTACCCGAAACCTCAAGACTTTTGTCTTTTATAATATTAATGCCAATGATAACACAGCCCGCTGCAAACATAATTATTCCTGCTAAACCTATGTATATAGATAAAATAGATACGACGGCATAAAATATTGCTCCGAAAAGGAAAAGAATTCCTCCTATCTTATTAAATTCTTTAAACCTAATAAGTGCTATTCCAAATATCAAAACACCCAGCAGTAGAAACGCCTGAAAACCGTAGTAAAAAATAAAATTCAAAGGATGATTCAAAATGATGTTATTGCTGAGAAGCTCAACCGAAGAATCATTTTCTGCGATAATCGGATAATAAAAGATTTCCAGAACTAATTGAGCTATCTGAAAAATATAAGCTATTGTTATGAAGAAGTATCCCGTAAAGCCTATCCAGCCTGATTTATCATACATCCTGCTATATACCGCTGTAAACCCAAAAACCATCAGAATAATCCCCGGCAAAGCAAGCGAAGTGACCCAAATCCAATTTGGATGGTTTACTACTTTGGAAAAATCGATTGCCATCTCCTGCACAGGTAGCAAAAAAGTAAAGCAAATCGAATAAGCAGCTAAGAGTACTCCTCCTAAAATAATAGAATATGAACCAAGTTTTTGTAAAAAATACAGTTTCATTTTAAATCCTCCGTAATTTATTAATACATTAAAAATTCACTATCCTGCTGTTTCTGTTTTCCCCATCCCATAATGTGAATACCAACCTCTCACCGGTAGTATCCCATAAAGTCGTTCCATACTCGATTTCTTCTGCAATTTGTTCTGTTTGATTCGTCACCAAATCCTGAACATACAAGTTTCCGCCGGACATCATATCATCATCGGAAACCATTATATAAGCAATTCTTTCACCTGACGGAGACCACGATATTCCCTCAATATTGATCCCTTCTGCCAGTTTTGTCTGTATACCTTTTTTAAAATCATATTTGTATAGCGCCATACCTGTTCCGGTAGAATCCACAATAAGCAGCTGATTACCCACCGGTGATCGCAAGATATTTTGAACACCTTCAAATCCTAAATTCTTTCTTTCCCCTGACTTAAGATTATAGGACATAAGCGTTGGATCACTGTTGGTATTATAAAATATTAAATCTCCTGCCTTTTCAACGAGATAAACCATCTCATCCGTGACCTCTTTAAGCAATCTGATACTTCCTCTCATATCTCCAATGTAGATTCCTCCCGCATAAGCGGCTCCTATGATTTCTTCACCCGAAACCCATTTTGCGCTTATTGCCCCGCCAATAGGGTCGCCCGAAAGGGAAAACCTGCTTTTACTTTTCATATCATAAACATTAAATGACGGGTCGCCTAATGTTGAAACACTATAAAGCATAAAGCTTCTGTCTGGCGATAAAGCAGCTTCTCCAAGATTTGCATTTTCCTGTTCTAAAATCAGCTCATATGTGTCTGCCTCAACATCATAACTATATATACTTTGAGGATATTTCTCTGACAGCTCTGCTAAGCTTAGCTTATCCAACCGATCATTTTCCTTTATAGCCAGAAGGTGCTTATCATCGATACAATCTATAAAATACACCTCTTCATACTCAAAAATATCTATTTCTTTCGCCTGTTCAATCGGCAGCTTGTTGTCACTATCATTGTCTTTATTAATATCATTTTCTGAGCCATTACATGCTGATACACTCAATGCTGTCATAAACATCATCAATAAACATATCATTCTTTTGATCATCTTCATTCCAATCACCTCCTTGAATTGTCTGCTTCAGCATAATTTGTTTTACTTGCTTTATTCTATTCCTTCTATTTATAGAATATACTATTATATTCATTCCCCAATCTGACATCCTAAAATCAAAATTAAAACTATATATCTTGCTTATTAAGAATCTCTTAATTCATTTTACCATTTATATCCAATTATACAATATAAGTATCATTGATTATTAGCTAATAACAGCATATAATTATAGAAAAAAACTATGGCGAAGGTGATTTTATGACACTCCAGCAACTTAAATATATTATTAAAATTGTTGAATGCGGTTCAATAAGCGAAGCAGCAAAGCAGCTTTTCATTACACAACCCAGTCTTTCAACTGCTGTCAAGGAGCTTGAAAAGGAACTTGGGATAGAGATATTTTATCGCACGACCAAAGGAATTTCTTTGTCTATTGACGGCACTGAATTTCTTTCTTATGCACGTCAAATTTTAGAACAAACAGAACTTATGGAACAGCGCTATATGGGAAAAAAGCCTTCAAAACAGCTTTGCTCTATATCCACCCAGCATTATGCTTTTGCAGTCAATGCATTTGTCGAGTTATTATTAGACTTAAATGTGGATGAGTATGAATTTACTCTCAGAGAAACAAGAACATATGAAATTATAGAAGATGTTAAAAATTTAAGAAGTGAGATCGGAATCATATATTTCAGCGATTTCAATGAAAAAGTTCTAAAAAAACTACTCAAAGAAAACCATTTGGTATTCAATTTTCTATTTGAGGCAAAACCACATGTTTTTATCAGTTCAAAACATCCCCTTGCAAAAAACACATCCGTTACGCTTGAGGATTTGGATGCTTACCCTTTTCTTGCATTCGAACAAGGCGAATATAACTCCTTCTATTTTTCTGAAGAAATCCTCAGCACTATTCCAAGAAACAAAACAATCCATGTCAGCGATCGTGCCACTCTTTTCAACTTACTGATTGGGTTAAACGGATATACTATATGCTCCGGGATTTTGAGTAGCGATCTAAATGGGGATAATATCATTTCCGTTCCACTTATAACAGATGAGCGCATGCAAATCGGATGGATCGCTAATGAAAAAGTGCGTCTCAGTTCTATGGCTAATGAATATATTTCAAAATTAAAAAAAGTAATTAATGAATATGGATTCAACATATAAAAAACATCTCTGCTTTCAAATAAGCAGAGGTATTTTATCATGTAACAAGCAGTGTATTTATTGAGTTATAAATCCTATGCGCTACGTAAGGATTGTTCATAGTATATAAATGTATTCCCTCAACCCCCTGCACTATCAAATCAACTATCTGGTCAACGGCATAAGCGATTCCAGCATCCCTCAATGCTTCCGGATTATTCTCATACCTGTTCATAACCGATAAAAACTTCTTCGGAAGGTCAACTCCGCAAAGGGCAACTATGCGTTCGATCTGCTTCTTATTTGTGACCGGCATAATACCGGCTTCAATCGGTACATTGATATTTGCAATAGCTGCTTTTTCCCTGAATGAATAGAAATAATTATTATCAAAGAACAACTGAGTTATCAATTGGCTTGCGCCTGCGTCCACTTTGCATTTTAAATTACGAATATCTTCAACTATATTCTGGCATTCTATATGTCCTTCGGGATAACACGCAGCTATTATATTATAATCCCCACTCTCTTTTATAAAAGAAATCAAATCGCTGGCATGCCTGAAATCATTTTGGGGTGTAATATCAGGATTTAAATCTCCTCTCAAAGCAAGAATATTTTCGATTCCTGAGTTTTTGAAATCATCCAGCATTTTACGAACTTCCATTTTGGTCAAATTGATACACGGTAGATGGGCGACGCTTTCAATGCCATAATCGTTTTTGACAGCGGATGCTATATTATACAATTCGGCATTGCTTTCACTCCCTCCAGCACCATATGTCACACTTATAAAATCAGGGTTCAGTTCTTTCATTGCACTGACCATATCATATATTTTATCAACTGAGTCCGTCCTTTTGGGAGGAAATATTTCAAATGACAGAACTCTTTTCATTTTAAATAATTCCGATGTCTTCATAAAGACCCCTCTTTCTTGATTAATCTTTTAGCAATCGTCACGGCCTCATAGGCGTCTTTCGAATATTCATCGGCACCAATTTCCTTTGCATATTCCTCATTCACAGCAGCTCCTCCAATCACAAACTTGCAGCTTAATCCCTCTTCTTTTGCAAGCCTTATGACTTCTTTCATTTCAGTCATGGTTGTGGTCATAAGCGCAGATAACCCTATTATGTGCGCATTTACCTGCTTAGCTTTTTCAATAATCTTCTGCGCGCTAACATCCTTACCCAAGTCATAAACCTTAAATCCATAGTTTTCGAGCATCAGGATCACTATGTTTTTACCTATGTCATGGACATCACCTTTTACAGTGGCAATTACAATGGTACCCTCTTTCTTAGCATCCTTTCCGCTTTGCTTAAGCAGAGGTTCAATAATCGAAAAACCTGCTTTCATTGTCTCCGCGCTCTGAATCAGCTGGGGCAGAAAATATCTCTTTTCATCAAAAAGCTTTCCAACTTGATTGATGGCAGGAATCAAATATTGGTCAATAATATCCTGCATTGGCATTTTTTCATCTATAGCTTTTTCTATCAATATCCCTATATTTTCCTTATCACCTTTGAGAACAGCATCATATATTTTCTCACCTATTTTTTTATCTTCCTCATTTTTTGTAATTTCAGCAGGCAGAGACTTTTTTTTGCTATTAAAATATGCTATATAATTCCCGCTGTTTACATCTTTTGAAGTTATTACATCGCAGGCCATTTTTATATTCATGAGTAAATCACTTGATGAATTGGCAATAGCCATTGTAAGCCCCCTGCCAATAGCCATGGCAAGGAATGCCGCATTTAGCCAGCCTCTTTCGGGTAGACCAAAGGAAACATTTGAAAGTCCCACTATTGTATTGCAACCAAATTCCCTGCTACACCATTCGATAAGATTCAGCGTTTCAATGGCTGCTTCCTGATTGGATGACACTGTCATTACCAGACCATCTACTACAATATCACTTTTTTGATAACCATATCGTACAGCTTCATCAAATACATTCCGCACTATAGTCTGCCTTTGAACAGCCTTCTCCGGAACTCCTTCATCGCTTATTGGTAATAGTACAAACATAGCTCCATATTTTGCCGCAGCCGGCAGCAGTTTTTCAAGCTTTGCTTTTTCTTGTGATATTGAATTGATCAGCGCGCGTCCGGGATAAATTCTCAATGCAGCCTCAATAACCTCGGGTGAAGATGAATCCAGACATAACGGGGCATCGCACATTCCGCTTAACTGGTTTACGATATCTGCCATTGCTTCCTTCTCATCAATTCCCGGCATGCCGACATTCACATCAAGTATATGAGCACCTTCCTCAATCTGTTC
>JAAYPU010000387.1 GCA_012519645.1 Clostridiales bacterium
CGCGTTGGAGCGAAGAAGACATATTGCACGAAACTTTTTCTTAGAAATACATTTAGGGAGCGGCCAAAATTATGACTATAATGATAATGAGCCAAAATTAAACGTCCCTGTAAGATATAGGTATAAGGATTGGCCTTAAAAAGTCCGAACATTAATGGTAAAATATAAAAAAGGATATATTTGTAAACGTCCCTGGGAAGCGCAAGCGATACCCTTCGAATGAGTTTATTTTCCATCTTAAAAGCATTTGCCATTTAGCTGATTGGGATTAGCATTCCCGCTTTACTAACAAGGCTGCAATCTTTTGGGAATGGATGGTCAATCCTTTATAAAAAATAGTAGGTGGTGTTGTTATGGCTCTGATTATTGGAGCGGATATAGGTAAGCTTTTTACCTATTATTCTTTTGTTGATTTAAGCGGTGAGATTATTGTGAAATCAATGGTGAAAGCAAATGATTCGAGAGGATTAAACTGTGTTCAGGCCAAAATAAATGAAATAGCCGGAAGTCCAAATGATCAAGTAATAATCATAATGGAATCTACCGGCTGTTTCTCGGGTCGAATCCGTGATTTTTTTCTCTCTCACCAGAACAAAGTCATGGAAATCAATCCCCTTATCTCTCATTCTATCAGAAATGTAACGATAAGGAAAGTCAAAAATGACAAAGCAGATGCATTGGCTTTAGCTATGCTATACGTCACTTCTACTTCTACACACAAGATAATGGAAAGACTACGATTTTATCATGAAGAAAATCAGAATATTTTAAACCTCCGTGTCTTAACACGAAATCTTGATAAAGTGACGAAAGCCAGATCCATTATAAAGCTGAGACTCATATCTGATTTGGAACAGGTTCTACCGTATTACTCAGAAATCTTTAAGGACTGCAGTTGTAATATGTCTCTTTTGTTTCTGGAGCTGCTCGTAGATAGCGACAATGATTTTACAAAGCTAACTAAAAGCAGAATCATAAAAACATTGAAATTATCAGGTGCAACACGAAGTAAAGAGTATTATGATGAGCTATACAAAAAAATGAAAAAATGCTTTGAAGAAGCTAGGGTCATAGGCAGGAAAGTATCAAGCTACTATATTACAATAAGAAGTGGCATTACACTCCTTAAAGCCCATAATGAAGAAATCAAGAAGCTAGAGCAGGAGATTGAAAAACTGGCAAAAGAGGTTAAAAATATCGAATTATTAAAAAGCATACCAGGTGTAGGTGAGAAACTGGCAGTCAGCATTGCAGTAGAGATAGGTGATATAGGGAAATTTAACCATGCAAAAGAATTGGTTGCATTTTGCGGAGTGGATCCATCAGTCAGACAGTCAGGACAATTTACGGCATCAAGCACAAAAATATCAAAAAGGGGATCCCCCTACCTGAGAAAATCTCTATATCTCTTAGCCTTGGCATCAGTAAAGAAGCATAAAAATGGTGAGTGTACGAATAAGGTAATCCATGAATACTATGAGAATAAAAAGAAAAATAAAGCCAAAAAAGTAGCATTAGGTGCAGTAATGAATAAACTGGTGAGAGTTATTTATTCTGTACTAAAGAATCAGAAACCCTATATAATGATAACGCCTGAAGAACAGAAAACAATATACAAAAGCATGCTAGGAAAAGCAGCGTAAATCTGAACATAAAATGAAATAAAACAGCTAATGTTCATATATATTAGCTGTTTTATTAGGTGTGTATTTCTTTATTTTGAAATTTTTTAATATTAC
>JAAYPU010000388.1 GCA_012519645.1 Clostridiales bacterium
ACCTTCAAAATCATAATCGTAAAAACCCGAACCTCTGGCATTGGCATATTTTATCCGAAGCTTTTCTCCGCCAGTTCCATAAAAGATAATGGATTTTATCTGTTGTGGTAAGTATTCAAAGGGTGTATCCAATGAAAATTGGTACTTCTCTGCTAATGCTTGGAATAGAATATGGCTCATGCTTTCTTTATTGCCAATAGAATTATACCCAGGTGCTACAATAGCTCCCTGCATAATACTTAGTGCAGCATTGGGTACAATCAAGTTCTCATCAAATTTCATTTGCATTCCAAGCCCCATACATTCAGGGCAAGCACCCATAGGATTATTGAAGGCAAACAATCTAGGCTCTAGTTCTGACAAACTAATTCCGCAATCAGGGCAGGAAAAATTTTGGCTAAACACAAGCTCTGACTCTCCTAAATTTACATCTACTACCAATAGCCCACCAGATAGTGCAGAAACTGTTTCAATGGATTCTGTTAACCGTTTTTGCATATCTTCTTTCACTACAAGGCGGTCTACTACGATTTCAATGTTGTGTTTTTTGTTTTTTTCCAGAGTAATTTCTTCTGATAAATCATAGATGATTCCATCCACACGCACTCTAGCGTATCCGCTTTTTTTGGCATCTTCCAGCAGTTTTATGTGTTCTCCCTTTCGCCCACGAACTACAGGTGCCAAAAGCTGTAGCTTTGTTCTTTCTGGCAACTCCATAATTTGGTCCACAATCTGGTCTATGGTTTGCTTTTTAATTTCCTTGCCACATTTTGGACAATGAGGTATTCCGATACGTGCAAATAGCAGACGCAGATAATCATAAATTTCTGTTACCGTACCAACGGTAGAACGTGGGTTGTGGCTAGTTGTTTTTTGGTCAATAGAAATGGCCGGAGATAATCCTTCAATATATTCCACATCAGGTTTTTCCATTTGCCCTAAAAACTGCCTAGCGTAAGAAGATAAAGATTCTACATACCTTCTTTGCCCTTCTGCATAAATGGTATCAAAGGCTAAGGAGGATTTTCCCGAGCCACTGACACCTGTAAATACCACTAGCTTATCTCTGGGTATGGTTAAATCTATGTTTTTTAAATTATGCTCTTTGGCACCCCGTATCACGATTTCATTTTTAGACATAGTACCTCCTCGAATGATTACTCATTCATTAATTTCTTTAGTTCTAGTATGGCATCTCTAAGCTGTGCCGCTCGTTCAAATTGTAATTCAGTGGCCGCTGTTTTCATTTCTTTTTCCATCTTTTTGATTGCCTTTTTTAGTTCCTCTATATTCATAGATTCAGGTTCTTTTTCAAATCCAAGAGATTCTTTTTCGGTCATTGTTTTGGTTGCCTGAATCACTTCATGCACCTTTTTGTGAATGGTTTGGGGGGTGATGCCATGTAGCTCGTTATATTCCTGCTGAATTTTACGCCTTCTGAGGGTTTCTGTAATGGCTCTATCCATACTGCGTGTCATCTGGTCTGCATATAGTATTACCCTGCCGTTGGCATTTCTTGCAGCTCGTCCAATGGTTTGTATGAGGGATGTTTCAGAACGCAAAAAACCTTCTTTGTCCGCATCTAATATGGCAACCAGAGAAACCTCAGGGATATCCAACCCCTCACGCAAAAGGTTGATACCTACCAGTACATCAAATACATCCATCCGCAAATCCCGAATAATCTCCAAACGCTCCAAGGTATCAATGTCAGAATGGAGATAACGCACCTTTACACCTGCTTCTCTCATATAGTCTGTAAGGCGTTCTGCCATTTTTTTGGTAAGGGTAGTTATCAGAACTTTCTCGCCTTTTTGGGTGGTAGCATTTACCTCCGTCAGTAAATCATCCAACTGCCCTTCTACAGGACGCACTGAAATCTCAGGGTCCAATAGCCCTGTAGGACGAATAATCTGCTCTGCTAATAG
>JAAYPU010000389.1 GCA_012519645.1 Clostridiales bacterium
AGGCCCGGTTTTTACAAATGTGCTGTTGGTGGATGAAATCAACCGTGCCTTGCCCCGTACGCAATCCAGCTTGCTGGAGTGCATGGAGGAGGGGCAAATTTCTATTGAAGGAAAAACCTATGTGCTTGACAGCCCTTTTATAGTTTTGGCTACACAAAATCCTATTGAAATGGAAGGAACATTTGAGCTTCCCGAGGCACAGCTGGACAGATTTTGCATGAGATTGAAATTAGGATATCCGACTCAAAAAGAAGAGGAAATGATGCTAGACCTGGTGGGAAATGAAATACCATATGAAAAGATAAATTCCCTGTTCAGTCCGGAAGAAATCCATGAGCTTCAAAATAAATGCGGTGATGTAAACATGCACGCATCTATTCGTGAATACATCACACTATTAGCTAATGCAACGCGAAATCATCCTCTTGTTTCTCTTGGAGTAAGCCCAAGAGGGAGCAAAGTATTATATAAAACAGTTAAAGCATGGGCGATGCTGAATGGCCGCAATTATGTAATTCCGGATGATGTTAAGGATATGGTAAAGCCGGTTTGGAACCATCGGCTCATCTTAAAGACTGAAGCACATCTTAATGGGGTTCTGCCGGAGGATATATTGGATGAATTAATGGAAAAAGTAAGTTTGCCTGAAGAAAAGGTTGTTCATATATGAGTAATGAATATACTGAAAAAAACAATTATTCGAGTAATAGTCCCTTAAAAGAAGGAAGCATATTTTTTCAAGCTCATGCAATATGGGTGCTTTTAATTTTTTTTATAGCTGCCATTTGGTTAAGGCTTTTATCTTTAATTGTCGTAAGCGTTTTTTTATTGTTTCTTTTTGTAATTATTACCTTATGGAAAAATGCATCGCTCAATAATGTTATATTAAACCTTCGGCTCTCAAAAACCAGATTGTTTGCGGACGAGGGTTTCGAGATCAATGCCTCAATTACCAATGATAAGTGGCTTCCTTTAATATGGATCGAAATGTGCTTTCCTCAAAATGAAGGTCTTTGTTATGATAACTCATCGGGTAAATTCTATACGGTACGCTTTTTATGGCTGTTATGGTTTCAAAAAGTTGAATGGTCATTTAATGGGAAAGGCTTGCAAAGAGGTGTTTACCCCATTGGTCAGGTTACTCTGCGCTCCGGTGATGGTTTTCGTTTTTCTGAGAAGGAAAAAATTTATAATTCAGATGAGAAGATATATGTTTATCCAAGGCTTGTTCCCGTGCATATATCTGATATGCGTCCTTCTTTGCAATGGGGGGCGAGAGGCAGAAAAGGCGGTTTGTTAGAAGACCCTTTAATGGTAATCGGTATCAGAGAATATCAAGCAGGAGATGAATTGAAAAGATTTAATTGGAATGCCAGTGCAAGAACGGGAAAACTGCTTACCAATGTTTATCAGCCTGTTGTTTTAGAGCAATTGGTTTTCTATATCGATGTGGATGGATTTGTGATATATGAGAATGCTTATGAAAATCCTGAAGAACAAAAAGCGTATGTTATGGAGAAGAAGGAGGCCTTTGAAAGATTTCTTTCTGTAATAGCTTCCATTGCCGTTAAGTATACTGAACGAGGAATAGGCATAGGCTTTGCCAGCAATGGATCGAACTATTATGGTCAAAAAATGCCATATGTATTACCAAGCACAGATCTGATGAATTTTTTGGATCAGCTTGCTCTTATTACTCAGCGTGTACATGTTTCAAAAATAATGCCTTTGGATGAGATGTTTTGCCAAGGCAGAATCAGTATGCCCGTATATATTTTCTGCAATCAAGTTACAAAAGCACATTATATGTGGTATCAAAAAAATAAAGAAAAATTGCCGGAAATATGTTTCTATTACAATATAGAAACTGAGTTTTCGGAAAAAATGGCTTCAAAAACAAAGCCAATGGATACATTTCTTATATCATGAGAGGAGACCTGACCATGAATCGGGTTAAAGAAATATATAAATCTTTCATTCTGGAATTCAGTGAAATCATATGGGTTTATTATATTATTGTTTTGTTTGCAAGCGATGAGTGGGGAGAACCTGCATATTTTGATTTGACCTGGTTCATAATTTCCGCTTTCTTAGGATATTCTATAAATTTATTATTATCGAGATTTGCAAATAAAAATTTGATATTGATGGTTTTGGCAAATGCTTTTGTCTTAGGAAGTCTCATTGTTCAAAATTGGAGAAGTGTTGTGACGCAAGGTCATTTAACCTTTGGTCTTGCTGTAAGTATAGGGATCACCTTTCTTTTTTTGAGAAGTGCGAGGCTCGCATTTCGTTCCCCTAAACGTCAGGAAATTTTATATCATTTTGAAGGAAATGTATTGCTTTATATTTTTCTTGCCGTGTTTTTCATTTTCAGGGGATGGGCGAATAATACGTTTCATATATTTTTTATATTTTCAATAATCAGCAGTCTTATTGGGATGATCCTTACATTGCAAAGCCATGAAAACTCTGAAAATAATCAGGATGTTAAAATTATTAAAGTGGGGCAATCGGGATGGTTTACAGGAGTTATGGCGACTCTACTGGTTTGCATACCCATCTTTTCATTTCTGTTTCTTTTGCCTTCCGTCAATAAGACATTGCATGCTATAGGTATTGGTTTTTGGGAGACATTCAAAAAAACCTTAACTATAATAGGTAATTTCATAGTATGGTTTTTAAGTCTTCTTCCTGTACCGGATCAAGAAATAATAGATGACTTTGAAGATTCACCGCTGGTGCAAAACTTAGAAGGATCGGAATTAGAAGCGGTATCCAGTACGATCCCGTTTTTCTGGATTATTGTCGGAATTGGCATTGTAATTGTGTTAATAGTTATTTGGCTTGTTGTCAAATCGAATTTAAAAAAAATGGTAATCAGTTCCCCAAAAACAAAGAATCTTGTCATTACAAATGGATCATGGTGGCTGAACTTTAAAGACAGGATCAAAAAATACCTGTATGCTTTAAATTTAAGATGGCGTTCGAGTTTTAAACATTTTTACAAGCATCCCATTTATTGGTATTACTATCAGGTTTCAAAATGGGGCAGAAAAAATCATATTGTAAAAGCAAAGTACGAAACCTCTCAAGAGTATATACAAAAAATAATCAGCATTATTCCTAAAGATCAAAACATCATTAATGACGGCCGAAATTATCAGCTGTCGGAGCTGTTAAGCAGGCTGAATAATGCATATCAAGCGGCTTATTATGGTCAGTATATCGAAATGATTGATGAGGAAGATTATAAATTGTTAGTTGACTTTCTAAGGAAAAGCGGGAAAGAGCTGTTAATAGATTTGGACGGCGCAAGGAGTTTATAAAGTGAAGCATTCAAACATAAAAGCACAATTATTGATACTGATGGCGGCGGTGTTGTGGGGAACAAATGGAACTGCTCAGGCTTTTTCACCTGAAGCAGCCAATCCTATGACAATCGCCGCTTTGAGAACAGCAATAGGCGGAACCTTGTTATTTTCTATATCTGCATTGAGAGGGTCATTTAAAGAGATTAGTGCTATAAGTAAGAAAAATGTGTTTATGGCATCCGTTTCCATTGCATTTTATCAAGTTTTCTTTTTCATGGGAGTATCTAAAACCGGAGTAGCTCTCGGAACTATACTGGCAATAGGAAGCGCTCCTGTTTTTTCCGGAATAATAGAATTTTTTCAGGGTATCAGGCAAAACAAACAATGGGTGCTGGCAACAGGTATTTCCATTGCAGGTTGTGTAATGCTTTTCAGTGGGCAGGATAATATCGTATTTGACCCATATGGTGCTGTTTTATGCTTAGGTGCCGGATTATCGTATGCTTTTTATGTGTCAGTATCTCAAAGTTTGATTTCTAAATGGCCGAGGGATGCTGTAAACGGATTGATTATTTTTTCAAGTGCAATTATATTATCACCTATTTTATTTCTGAACGATTTAAGCTGGCTGATGTCAGCGGAGGGCTTGATACCTGTCTTACATCTGGGTGTTCTTGCTACCGCATTGGCCTATACGCTTTTCACCTGCGGGCTTCCCCATGTTACGGTATCAAAAGCTGTGGCATTAACTTTAGCGGAGCCGGTTACGGCGTCATTGCTTGGTATAATAGTATTGAAGGAATGTGTAACGTATATTTCATTGATCGGGATCATATTGATTTTTACCGGACTTGCATTTAATGTAATATCAAAGTCTAATAAAAGTGAGATATAATAAATGGAAATTATAGTTTCTGAGTAACAAATATTTTTCAATTGGGAAAATATGTTACAATGATAATTAAATAATGAAATTTTTATTTTTTTTTGGGGAGTGAAAATGATAAGTCTGGAGTTTGTTTTAACATCCTTATTAATTGTATTGATGCCGGGAACTGGAGTTATTTATACGGTCTCCACAGGCATTACAGGCAGCAGGAAGGATAGTATTGTTGCCGCAGTCGGCTGCACTGCAGGTATTATTCCTCACATTGCAGCCAGCATAATAGGTCTGTCTGCCATTTTCCATACAAGTGCTCTTGTCTTTCAGGTTGTAAAGATGATAGGAGTCGTTTATTTACTTTACCTTGGCATCGGTATGATCAGAAATAAGGGTGGGCTGCAAATCAATGAGGGAATAAAAGAAAGTGCTTATATGATAATAGGCAAAGGAGTTTTAATCAACTTGCTGAATCCTAAGCTTACTTTGTTTTTCTTTTCATTTCTTCCTCAGTTTATTGATAACAGTGCAAATAGTTATCTGTATCAGATGACTGTTTTGAGTATTTTCTTTATGGTGGTGACGTTCATCGTGTTTATACTGTATGGATTCCTTGCCAATTATTTCAAAAACTTTATTGTTTCTTCGCCAAACGTCATGCGGCGCATACAGCAATCCTTTGGTATTATATTTATCGGATTGGCCGCTAAATTAGCACTATCAGATAATTAATAGAACTTATAGTAGGACGGAAGGCTATTGTGATGTATCGTCGTAAAGCAATGGAGGAATAGGATGAGAACAATTGGACTGATAGGTGGAATGAGTCAGTAAAGTCTTCCAAAGCTGCATTGCAGTCAATTGAATAGTGCAAGAGGGAATTTCAAAAGCACCATTCGAAAAAAAATATTTGAAGTGTTATTTTGGTAACACTTCACTTTTTTGTGTTATAATTCAGTTAAAAAGTTAAGAGGGCGTATTCATGGTATTGGGAGGAATATTTATAAGTGCATATTTGATAGGCTTTTCAGGGGCGATTATGCCGGGACCTATGTTGGGCGTAGCTGTTGATGAAAGTCTGAACAGAGGCTTTAAAGCAGGCCCGTTATTGGTACTGGGGCATGGAATATTGGAATTTGTGCTTGTTTCTGCTATGGTTTTAGGGCTGAGGGATTTTTTTTCAAATGAGACCGTCGCAGGATTGATCGGGCTGTTTGGCGGCGCTTTTTTAGCATGGATGGGATATGGCATGATAAAATCCAGTATAAATAAGTCCATTTCATTAAGCGGGCAGGAAGCGGTAAAAAGCGGCAAAAGAAGAAATCTAGTATTAACAGGAGCTGTTGTCAGTATTATGAACCCTTTTTTCATTCTTTGGTGGGCATCTACAGGCATGGAGTTCATAAGACAATCCTATGCAATAGGGCTTTTAGGAATCATGTTTTTTTTCATTGGGCATATTCTTGCGGATTTGACATGGTATTCCGTCGTTTCGTCTGCATTTTCCAAAGGGAAAAAGCTCATTAGCGACAGGATATACCGTTGGATCATTTTATCTTTGGGAATATTTATTTTATTTTTTTCAGTTTATTTTATTAAAAGCGGCTGGAGTATGTTGTTTGGTAAGGCATAAAGAGAGGAAATTTCATAATTGAAATTTCCCCAAATTGGCAATTATCCTCTTAGAGATGCAGTTACAACTAATCTTTGACCGGGATATATAAAATCCATCGGATCGAGGTAATTAAAGGCTATGAGATTTTGTACCGTAGTCCCATGTTTCAGAGCAATAGAATAAAGGGTATCGCCGGGTCTGACTGTATATATGATAGCTTCAGGAGGCGATTCCGCTATAAATATGGGCTGCCCGACGTATATAACATTTGGATTTAGGTTTGGATTAAAATGACGGATAATAGGGATCGTCGTGTTGAATTTATTTGCTATTGCGTAAAGAGTATCTCCCGGCTCCACAATGTAAACGAAGCTTCCAAGTTCAGGTCTTAATATTGGCATGTGAATCACTCCTCTCAATTATTTTATTCCTTGTTAAAATGCGGCGTTACTTACTTTTTAAGGATCCCGGCAAGCAATGCGGCTTTATTTAATTTGATACATTAGATACATTAATGTATAATAAAAAATGGCTTAATTTTAATTTTATAAAGTTGTAAAGGAGAGTTGATATGTCAGATGTATTAATTCATTCTATCGTTTTGATTATTTATTTATTAGTTTTGTTAGCTATAGGGGGGTATTTTTATAAGAAAAGCAATAATCAAAATGAATATTTTCTAGGGGGCAGAAACCTGAATGCCTGGGTTACGTCAATGAGCGCTCAAGCTTCTGATATGAGCGGCTGGCTTCTCATGGGACTGCCTGGGACGGCGTTTTTACTTACGAAGAATAATTCTATGGCAGAGGCATTTTGGACAGCTTTAGGATTGGCAATAGGAACATACATAAATTGGCTTATCCTGGCTAAGAGATTAAGAAAATATACTGAGCATTCTAATGATTCCATTACAATACCTACATACCTTGAAAGCAGATTTAAGGATAAGACTCACCTGATTAGGATGATATCGGCAATATTTATTGTATTATTCTTTTTAATTTATACCGCTGCTCAATTTTCGGCTGGAGCAAAGCTATTTAATGCTATATTTGGCATTGATTATCTATGGGCGCTTTTGATAGGCGCAGTCGTTATAGTTGCATATACATTTCTTGGGGGATTTCTGGCTGTATGCTGGACAGATTTAATTCAAGGACTTCTAATGTTTTTTGCAATCATACTATTGCCTGTTATTGCTGTAATTAAAATGGGTGGTACTTCAAATGCTTTCGATCTTGCGGCGTCTCTTGCAGAACTTCCAAATGGATTTGGTTTGGCAGAATGGACAGGGATCGGGACATTGAGTTTGATCAGTATCTTATCTATCGCCGCATGGGGGCTTGGATATTTTGGACAACCGCATATTCTTACAAGATTTATGGGCATAAAGCATTCAAAAGATATTAAGCCTGCAAGAAGAATAGCCATGGTATGGGTTGTATTCTCTCTTGGAGCGGCAGTGTTACTTGGTGTCATCGGAAAGGCATATATTTCTACTGTAGTTACACCGGAACAGTTTGCAGCTTTAGATGGAGAAAAAATATTAATATATATGGCTCAGAATTTATTAACAGGTCCGGTATTAGCTATAATTGCAGGTTTGATTTTAACTGCTATTCTGGCGGCAATCATGAGTACTGCGGACTCTCAGCTACTTGTAACATCATCAGCGATTTCTGAAGATATATGCAGAACTATATTTAAAAATATAGATGATAAAAAATTGATTTGGATAAGCAGAATAAGCGTTTTAGTCGTAGCCATAATAGCCATATTAATCGCAAGTGATCCAAACAGCTCGGTTTTTGATTTGGTATCATATGCATGGGCAGGATTTGGCGCTGCTTTCGGACCGGCAATATTGATGTCGTTATATTGGAAGAGAATGAATTGGCAAGGCGCACTTGCAGGTATATTGTCAGGTGGAATTGCAGTATTGGTATGGAGAAACCTTATAAAATCATATATTAATCTTTATGAATTGCTGCCCGCATTTATTGTATCCGTTGTAGTTATTGTAATTGTCAGCTTGGCAACAAGTGAACCTGACGCAGAAGTGCAAAAAGAATATGATGAATTTATGGAATTAGACATTTGAAATAACTGATAACTAATAACTAAGAACTAATAGTTGAGGAGGAAATTTGCTTTCGGCAAATTTCTTCCTTCACTTTTCTTTACCCTTTTCTCTCTTCTTTAAATTTAAGTATGAGGTGAAAGATGAAATGAAAGAATACATGTATAAATACGATTCACCCGCTGGTATTCTTACGATAAGAAGTGATGGCGTAAATATTACCGGTCTTTGGATAAAAGAGCCTGATGTCAAAGGAGATACTGAAATCCAAGAAGTAAGTGAATATGACTTATCTGTTTTTAAAGTGGCTAAGAAATGGCTTGACATCTATTTCATCGGTAAGGAACCTAATTTTATTCCTCCTTTAAAGACAAACGGAACGATTTTTAGGGAAGCCGTATGGGAGATGCTTCGTGAGATACCCTATGGACAGGTCATCACTTATGGGGATATTGCTAAAAAAATGACATTCCAAATCGGCAAAGCAAAGATGTCTGCGCAAGCTGTAGGAGGTGCTGTCGGTAGCAACCCTATTTCCATATTGATCCCGTGTCATAGGGTTGTTGGCGTAAATGGAAATCTAACAGGGTATGGCGGAGGACTGGATATAAAGGTACAGCTATTACAATTGGAAGGGTTAGACATGGAAAGGTTTTACACTCCATAAAAGTCATCATTGATATATAATTGGCAGAATAAAAGCATTTTAGTATTATAATCTTTCTCGGTGGAGGTTAAAACCTAAGGAGATAGATCGAATACTTGCTTATAAATAGATTTGAAAGGGGACAGATTGTCTCCTTTATTATTGGATTTTATATTGGGTATCAATGATTACAAGAAAGAAGAAATGATTGAGGATTGAAGAGAGAATTTTAGCTTATCTGCTATTTCTATACCGGCAACAAAGTAATCATATAACCACCTACAATAAGGCTAATAAAATTGGCTGTAAGAACATAAAGAATACGTCGAATAACGCCATGTTCTTTTATAAATAATAGAATACAAATCATTTCAGCTATGAAAACGAGTAATTCCATAAAAATCAGGTTAAGAATCAAATAACTCATGAAGGGTGATGCTCCATTAAGAAAAATATTTAAAAGCCCCTGTGTTATCAGATTTAATATTAGGAAAGCAATCCAACTCTTTTTTTGACGGAACCCGAATAATAAGAAAATTACCCCTTCGATTATAATTGTAAAGGAAACACGCAGTGTGACCAGAAAAATGGATCGGGATAAAAGCTTTCCTTTGATTATGGTTTGTGCCCGGAAATCTATAGTAATAATATTGTTATATCCTATAAAATAATCCTCCGGTACAATCTGATAAAAGGTTTTATCATTACCGGATACCTGTAATGTAATTTGGTTTTTATTTCCGATAGATCTGTAGTAGAATGCGTAATACGTTTCCCAGGCAGTTTTTTTCAGTTTTCCTTCCTCGACTGTATTTTCGGAAACAATAAAAACAGAAACGTCATTTGGTGCATTTTTTACAATGACTATTAAGGCTGGCGGTTCTGCAGAATTCGCGTTTGCATTTATAGTTATGAATGAAAATATTAATAACAATGATATGACTAACGGAAAAGTTTTAATTTTCATATTTTACACCCTGTTAATTTTCTGAGATAATATATAAGTCAGATATCCTATGTCTTTAAGGATACCATATATATTATACCAATTGAATCATATAACTGATTAAATGAAAAAAATAAAAATGAGGAGAAAATATATGAAGAAATCTGAATGTGCAAATCAATGTTTTTTGAATGGATTCAATTGTGCTCAAGCTGTCTTTTCTACATATTCCGTTGACCTTGGTCTTGAGGCAGAAACAGCTTTGAAAATTTCTTGTGGGTTTGGTGCCGGCATGGCGTTTACCGGTGAGACCTGCGGAGCAGTAACAGGTGCTTTGATGCTTATCGGACTAAAAAACGGCAAAGTGCGGGCTGAGGATGAGGCTGCAAAAGAGAAAACTTATGCTCTTGTTCAGGAGTTTGCTCATAGATTTATCGACTTGCATGGTTCTTTAAAATGTAAGGATCTATTAGGATATGACATTAGTCATACAGATGAATTGATTGCAGCAAGAGAAAAACAGATTTTTACTACTTTTTGTCCCGGATATGTTGTGGATGCATGTGAAATTGTTGAGGAATTGTTGGAAATTAGTAAATGACAAAATATTAGAGAATTGATATAATTTGATAATCAATAATATTAGGCAGGTGTATGATGGAACGCAGAACATATATAGAGGGTCTTATTTGCGGCAGTTTGTCTTTTATTCTATGGGGACTGCTCCCCTTATACTGGAAGCTGGTTGGGAAGATAGATCCTTATCAGGTATTTGCTCAGAGAGTAGTATGGTCATTTGTTTTTTTCTGCGTTATTTTTGCTATTACCAATAGGTGGAAATACTTTTTAGAGGTAATTAAAGAACGCAGTAACTGGTTAAAAATTCTTGCACCGGCTGTTTTTATCTCAGTCAACTGGCTGACTTACATCTGGGCAGTGGATGCAGGGTATGTTATTGAAACAAGCCTGGGTTATTATATCAACCCGCTTCTTCTTACATTCTTCGGCGGGATATTTTTCAATGAGCGGTTGAACGGTCTGCAAAAAATAGGATTTATTTTTGCTGCTGTCGGTGTTATATTAAAAACTGTTTTTTATGGGCAGATACCGTTTATATCATTAATACTGGCGTTTTCATTTGCCGCATACGCTTTATTGAAAAAGAAATTAAATTGGGATTCCGTAATAAGTGTAGGATTTGAAACATTAGTTATCGGAATTCCTGCATTAATATATTTAACCTTTCATGAAGTTTCCGGCATCGGGATAACCGGAAATCTCCCTGTTTATTTTTGGCTTTTGATTGCATTAAGCGGAATAGCTACTGCTACGCCATTGATTTTATATGGCGAAGGTACAAAGAGGCTGCCTCTGAATGTTCTGGGATTTTTACAGTATATGTCGCCAACCATTACTTTATTTTTGGGAATTTTCGTTTTTAAAGAAGCTTTTGATTATAAATCACTCATAGCATTTTCATTCATATGGGTGGGTTTGATCATTTTCACATATTCACAGGTCAAATTGCTAAGAAAACCTAAGGGAATATCAGAACAACTAATAACTGAGGAAATTTCATGATTGAAATTTCCCCAATTTGTTTAGGCCTCAGGTCTCAGGTCTCAGGTGTTGAGTCCGAAGTCCGAAATATAACTGACAACTGATAACTGACAACTGAAAGATAAGGAGGATTTTGTGTTTTGCATACACAAAATCTTCTTTTTACAGAAACTGATAATTGAAAAGAAAGATAAAGAGGAAATCTTGCTTTTCAGGCAAAATTTCTACATAAACTCTAAGTTCTTAGTTTCTATCTATTAGTTAATAAATGCTCCGAAGGAGCAAAAGTGTGGTCTTTTTCGTCAAATTATGATATTATTTTACCATAAGGTACAAGACGAAAGGATGAGTAATATGTTAAAGAAATGTAATATCTTAATAATAGTGCTATTATTAATCATGTTTATGACAGTGATAACATTAGGACAGGGTTCTCTCGTTGCTCAAAAGACAAACCCTGATGTCTGGATAAATGCTGCAAGGGTTGTTTATCAGAATAAAGATATTACAAATCAGCTTTCTCCTATTATAATTAACGGTACGACATATTTACCCATGGCGAAGTCTGCTGAACTTTTTGATAAAGATATTACCTGGGACGGTACGACAAAAACTATTACGATAAAAGACAAAGCTGCGGGTCAAGACAGAAATACAAAACGTCTTGAAAAAGAAATCGGAAAACTGAAAAGTGAAGTGGCTGAAGCAAGAATAGATAAAATAACTAATATATTGGTCGGCAGGTATGATACATATTATGGAATGAAATTAAAATTTAGTATCAAGTATGAAGAAACAGATGGATATGAAGAAATCGTCATAACAATTAATGCCAAAGAAAACGAGTGGAATAATATTATGACGACAAGTGACGAAAAGGCTTTTGTTACAAAAATATGTGAAGTGATTGCTGATGACTTCGAGGATATTCCTATTAAGGGAGAAGTAAAAGACGGTAAAAAAATAATTCTCCGGTTTACCGTTGATTCTCAAGGAACAATGAGAGTCAGAAGTGAAGGTATGTTTGATTTGGAGGATGCATTGAATAAAAGCTTATATAGCAATAAATTAGGCGAATTGAGTTACATTAATAATAAAGATTTATATATCGAAGTAACCGGTGATATAAAGGATTTCGCATTTTATGTAAGAATACATTTGGATGATTATGAAAAACAATGGACAAAACTGAGCGAAAAAGAAATAGAGGAATTTTTATATTCAATCTACGAAAATATTCTATCTAAAAAAACATATAATTATACGGATATCGAGGGCTATTTCTATGATATAGATAATAATGTCAGACTTGTAAAGTGCGAACAAGATGCCGGACGTTTAAGATTTACTTACTATGAATAATATTTATAAATAAAAAGAAGGTACCTTAGGCATTAAACTAAGGTACTTTTTTTGATACGATCCTGTTAACTTTATATCCTGTTGACTTGAAGCTTTATATTACGTTAATATACGACTGTAGGTATTCGGATTGAATTGAAAGAATTGAGGTGTTGTAAGCTTATGATAGATAAAAGAAGAAAAATTGTGATTATCGGTGCAGGCCATGTAGGATCTCACTGCGGTTATAGCTTGTTATCCCAAGGAGATGTAAATGAAATAATATTTATTGATATAGATGAGGCTAAAGCTGCCGCTCAGGCAGGAGATATTTCCGATGCAGGCTGTTTTATGCCGCATCCTGCAAAGGTCAGAGTTGGGGATTATAAGGACTGTAAAGATGCAGATATAGTTGTGCTTGCTGCCGGTGTGCCTCGAAAACCGGGTCAAACACGGTTGGATACCATGTATGATTCTATTAATGTTATGAAGGAAATAATCAACCCCTTGAGAAATTCAGGGTTTGAAGGTATATTGATATGTATTTCCAATCCTGCGGATGTGATTGCAAATTATATGAGAGTGCATACAGGCTGGTCAAAAAATAAAGTGTTCAGCACAGGTACTTCCTTGGATACGGCAAGACTTAAGCGTGTTTTACATGAAGAATTGGATGCGGATGCCCGAAGCATACAATGTTATTCCATGGGTGAGCACGGAGATTCAAGCATGATTCCCTATTCGCATGTGACGATAGGAGGTAAGCCGTTACTGGAACTGATGAAAGAAAAACCGGACACTTATGGAAAATTGGATTTGGAGCGAGTGTTATATCGTACCCGGATGATCGGCATGGACATAATAAACGGTAAAGGTTCAACAGAATTCGGCATTGGAACGGTTCTTGCAGATATGGTAAAAGCGGTTTTGAACGATGAACGTCGCATCATGCCTGTATCGGCTCTGTTGGAGGGCGAGTATGGACAAAGAGATTTATATATTGGTGTGCCTGCAGTTATAGGAAAAAATGGAATAGAAGAAATAATCGAATTGCATTTAACTCAGGAAGAATACAAATTATTTGAAGTTTCCTGCGAGGTTGTCCGGAAACATAATGAATTGGCAGAAAAAATATAGGTCTCAGGTCTCTGGTCTCTGATTTCTGGTTTCGGGTCCCGAGAAAAAATCAGATAATAGATAACAGATAATAGATAACAGATAATAATTGAGGTAGATTTTCTTAAGGAAAATCAATTGATTTGAATTATTGCTTTGCGAAGCAAAGGTTTCTTCAACTTTTATCTGTTATTTATTATCTTTTTTTTTATTTAAAACACTAACCCCTAACCCCTAACCCCTAATCCCTAATCCCTAATCCCTAATCCCTATTTTAAAAAACCTATTGTAAAAATAAGGATAATATTGTAAAATATTAATGTAAAATTATGTAATAAAAATAAACAACTTACAATATAACATTTTTGTGGGTGTGATGTGTTGGAAAAATCGATTTTGGCTATTTATGATACGGATAGTTTATATGGACATGCATTAGGTGAGTATATTGCCAATTATGGTAATTTGTTCAGTGTTATTATATTCGATGAAATACCTTCTTTATTATCTTATACAGAAAAATCGAAAGCAGACATATTTCTGATAAATGAAAACGCAGCAGAATATTTAACGGAAAAGGGAATGCAGATAGTCTGGTTATTGGAAAATCCGCCGGATAAATTAATGAAAGCAAAGGATGGAAATACGATATATAAATATATGTCAGCTGAAAAAATAATTGAAGAGCTGAAATATATCTGTGTTCAAGAATCCATAAACGATATAAATCTCTCAACTATAGATAAAAGGTCGCAATGCATTGGATTTTATTCTTCATCAGGAGGAGCAGGAACAACTTCTATTGCTATATGTGTTTCCAGGGTACTGGCAATGCGTGATAAGAAGGTCTTATATCTCAATTTTGAAGCTATTCCTTCAACGAAATCCTTTTTCGTTTTAGATGAAAGCAAAAGAAATATGTCAGACTTTCTTTATTATCTGTTTATAAAGGAAGGCCAAAATATTTCTGCTCTTATTAATAGTTTTACTGTTCAGGACAAATGGGGAGTGCATACTTTTATTCCTCAAAGCAATTACAACGATTTATTACAGTTGACATGCGACGAAACAACATATTTATTTGAGACTCTTTGTACAGGAGGAAATTACGATTATATTTGTATAGACTTTTCTCCGGAAATCAATGAAAAAAAAATATTGATGCTGTCTTTGTGCTATAAGATTTTTAACATTATTGGCGATTTTGAACCGGCAAAAACCAAAGCGGAAATATTCTTTCTGTATTGCAATAGCAGCAACAATCTTGCATTTGTCAATAATTCAGTACCGGTCTATAATTTTTGTTCCGAAGGGAAAGAAGCAGAATTATTTATAGAGAATGATGCCAAAAGTTTTAATGAGAAAGATGATGTTTTAGCTATTTCGCTTGATGGAAAGTTTGGCAAAGGTGTTCGAAAAGTTGTAAGCCATATCATTTGGGAGTAGTTTATGAAATGAAGGATAGTTTGATAAGAGAATGCATTGAAGATACTCGTTTGAAAATCAAAATGTCAGATGAGAAATATGTGGACAAGGATGTCATAGAAATTATAGAAAGCATTGTACTGGCAAAAACAAAAGAAACGGGTTTGGGATACAGAGATAAAAAGGAAATAATTGATATTGTCTTTAATTCAACGCGAAAAGACTTGGATATATTGCAGCCTTATGCTGAAGATTACGAGGTTACGGAGATAATGGTAAATGGACCTGATAATATCTTTATTGAGAAAAATGGAAAGATCCAGAGAGTAAATGAAAAATTCTCTGATTGTGCTCAGCTGGAAGAGGTAATTAGGCGTGTGGCTGCTAAAGTACACAGAGAGATTAATGATTTGAACCCCATAGTAGATGCAAGATTGGATGATGGAGCACGTGTAAATGCAGTTTATAAAAATATTGCTCTTAATGGGCCGATCCTTACAATCAGAAAGTTTCCAAAGAAAAGCATTACTATGAAAGATCTTATAATGTTTGAGACTATTTCGCCTTTAGCTGCCGAAGTGCTGCAGAAATTAGTTCAAGCTCGATATAATATTTTCATTTCAGGTGGTACAAGCTCAGGAAAAACTACATTTTTGAATGTTCTGTCTAATTTTATCCCACCTGAGGAACGAATTATTACTATAGAAGATTCTGCAGAATTAAAGATTGAAAACATTGATAATATCGTTGCTTTAGAAACTAAGAATGCAAATGTGCAAGGCAAAGGCGAGGTTACTATCAGGCAGTTAATAAAGACATCCTTAAGGATGCGTCCTGACAGGATCATCGTAGGAGAAGTTCGCGGGGCAGAGGCATTGGATATGCTCCAGGCAATGAATACCGGGCATGATGGTTCTCTTTCGACAGGACACGCCAACTCACCGCAAGGAATGTTGAGCAGATTAGAGACTATGGTATTGATGGCAGCTGATATTCCTCTGGATGCTATCCGCAAGCAAATTGCTTCGGCAATAGATATAATAGTGCATTTAGGCCGCCTTAATGACAAGACACGAAGAGTTTTAGAGATTTCTGAGGTGGAATCCTTCAAAGACGGTGAAATTATTTTAAATCCTCTTTTCAAGTTTCAGCGTTTAGAGGAAAAGGGTATCGTGATTAATAGCCTGCTCCCTACGGGAAATAAGCTTAAAAATACGGACAAGCTTCAAATGGCAGGCATTCAATGGAAGGATATATTAAATGAATGAAAATTTATTAAGATATGCATTGCTCATAGTATTTATTATAGTTGTGGTTGTCTTTATTATCAAAGAGTCTTCAGGAAAGGAAGAACATTCAGAAAAGGTAAATTCTTTATTTCCGAAATCTTTAATTATGCAGGATAAAAATAAAAGGCATCACGGAAAAAATAATCTGTCGGTTAATTATAATATTTATATTTATGCTCCGAAAGAAAAGGCTTTAATAATTCTGAAATCGGCATTTGTTTTATATATTGCAGCTTTTATATTCTATCAAAATATTTTTTTAGCTTTACTGTTTTCAGGGCTGTCAGTTTTTAGTCCTAAATTATTTGAAAAAAGTCTGATAGAAAAGCGGAAAGCAGAATTAAATCTTCAGTTTAAGGATGCACTGTATTCTCTATCTTCCTTAATAGCCGCGGGAAAACAAATGCCGCAAGCTATTAAAGAAACAGAAAAGAATCTAAGGTTAATTTATCAGGAAAAAGCTTATATCATAAAAGAATTCAATTATATGATAAAAAGGATCGAGGAAACAAACGAAAGCGTTGAGGACATATTGCTGGATTTTGCTTTGCGGACGGGGATAGAGGATATAATAAATTTTGCTGATATATATATTGCCTGCCGTACAACCGGAGGAGATCTGGAATCAGTTATTAATAAGACTTCTCAGGTAATTTTAGAAAAGATAAATATACGTCAGGAAATAGATACTATAATGGCTCAGAAGAAATACGAGGCACTTATTTTGACGGCGATGCCTTTTATTATAATATTATTCCTTACATTTATTTCACCGGGTTATTTGGATAGAATGTATACCACTCTTTCGGGAAGGTTAATCATGACAATAGGGTTGACGGCAATAGGCGCGGCATATCTATGGGGTCAAAAAATTACTGATATAGAGGTTTAAAATGCTGGTAACATTTTTAAGTACGTGTTTTTTTCTTTTAAGCATAGGCATCTTTATTTATTCGGGAAAAAGACATAAATTGAAATATAACGTGATACCAAAAACATGGATGGATTTTTTATATCCTGCAGCTTCTTTTTTGGTGGACGTTTTACCGGAGGGGTTCTTTGGGTCACCGAAGATACTAAGACTAAAGTATATGGAGTTGTATGGCGAGAAGGATTGTGAAAAGTATATTTATGCTTCCAGATTAAAAACAGCGGCAATTTTCTATCTTATTATAATTTTATTTTCTTTTGTCATAGCCGCGGCTTCATATCAAGAACAATATACAGTTAAAGAAATTTCAACATTAGAGAGACCTGAATGGGGAAAAGGAGATTATACTTTTCATGCACAAGCTGTTATGGATTTTGAGGGTGAAAAATTTAAAGATGACATAGCATTAAATGTTAATGAACGATTACTGACAGAGGAAGAAATTTATGCGGCTATTGATAAAACAAAGCTGAGAATAAATACAGAAATATTAGGTAAGAATGAAAACCTGTATTCTGTCTATCTGCCTTTAAAGCTGTATTCCATAGATGAAAATACAAAAGTAAAAATACAATGGAAATCTGACTGTCCTGATTTAATTGACGCAAGAGGATATGTCTATTCAGAAAGAATAGAGAAAAGTGAGGATGTAATATTAACGGCACAATTAAAGCTGCAAAATGTTACGGAAGTCTATGATGTTAAAATAACTATCATACCCTTTGAATCAGGCGCATCCTTAGATGAAATTTTAAGAATGAAGGTTGGCAAAATGATAGAAGCAATCAATAGCAGCAGCAGTACGGATCATCTTTTACTGCCGGATACCTTTGAAAACATTGAAATCACATGGTTTACGAGAAAAGAAAATACCACTGTTTCAATACTTGTCATTATGTTTGTTTTACTTTTGATATTATTTTTAGGAAAGTATGAAAAGCTTAATAATGAAATAAAAAGGAAAAGGCTTGAAATAGAAAAGGATTTTCCGGATTTTATTTGTAAGCTGGTATTGCTTTTGAATGCAGGATTTATTGTACAAAGCGCTTTGGAGAAAATAGCGGATGATTATAATAAATATTTCATTAATAATAAGAAAAAACCGTTATATGATGAATTGACCCAAGCCATCAGAAATGTAAAGGAAAGCAATGCATCAATAATAACCGAATTAAAGGATTTTGCGTCACGAAGCCAGGTTAAAGAGGTTATGCGTTTTGTTGCAATTATAAGCGAGAATATACATTTAGGGAGCGCTTTGACCGATAAGCTGCAATACGAAGCGGATATGATATGGCAGCAGCGTAAAAGCAGGGCAGAAGAATTAGGCAAAATTGCCGAAACAAAATTAACGTTTCCACTGGTTATTCTTTTACTGGTATTAATGGTCATAATAATGACACCCGCGTTTATGGAAATGTAATTTCTAACTAAGTCCGGAGTCCGAAGTACGGTGTCTGGTCTCAGGTGTCAGGAATAGTGATTAGTGGTTAGTGATTAGTGATTTGGGTCTTCGGTCTGGAGTCCTGCGTCTGATGATGCTTCGCATCAGTTCAATTGATAATTGACAATTGAAAATTGGCAATTAATGTAGAAATTTTGCATAAGCAAAATTTCCTCCTTCAATCATAAATCATAAATCTTAAATTAACTTATACTGTGCGAAGCACATATTCACATTGTTCCGAAGGAACATATTTAATCAGTTATATCAGTTTTAAGGGGGGATTTTAAATGCTCAAAAAATTTATAACGTACATCAGAAATGAAAGAGGTATGGAAATGGTTCAGGTGGCCATACTCATAGGTATCGCAATTGGCATAGGTGTATTGTTTAAAAGCCAGATAGGAAATTTTATTAATGGCATATTTGATGCGCTGGTCAACAGCGATTATACCAGTATGTAGGTGCAAATAATGAACTCTAATGGCAGAATATTGAATAACAGAGGAAGTGCAATGGTTGAAACTGCAATTGTGTTTCCTTTGGTAATAATGACTTTGATTGCCGTTATTTTTATTCTGATACATATGTATAATCATACATGTACACAATCAATCGTTGATATGTCATCCGAAAAAAGTGGATACTACTTGACCGGGACAATAGAAAGTAATTATCTGCCCAAGGCTGAAAACCGCCTATATTACAGCTTTGAAAATAATACAGACGAATTAAGGAGTATGAAGGCTTACACTGCATGGTATATGGAGCGATTTTCGTTAAACAGGGAAAAAACGGTAGATGCCGAGTACTTTTATCATTTTTTATGTCCGAGAGTGGAAGTATCAGTTCAAATGCCTTATGATTTACCATTTTTCCAAAAGGGACAAAGGACTCGGAATAAAACAATTAATGGAAGCTATTTTATTCATTATGAAGCCGAGTTTATAAGAAATATGGATTTGATTGCGGATGCAGCGTACGAAGGTATCGATAATATTTTTGAGGAAGCGGCTCAAAAGTCAAAATCAATAGGGAAAAAGTAAGGGGTATGGGATATTGTATAAAATAATAGCTGAAAGCAGAGGATCTGTTTCCATTTTTTTATGTATAATATTCCTCTGTTTTGTTGTATTAGTATGTGTATTGACAGAAGCTGCAGCATTGAGGACTGCTGAAATACAGGCACAAAGGACCATAGATATGGCCGCTCGTTCAGTACTTTCCGAATATGACAGGAACTTAAAAAATGAATATGGTATATTTGGATTTGAACAATCGGAAGAGCAGATAGAGTCGAAAATAGCAGCATATGCAAATAGAATGCTATCTCATGCAAATATGAAACCATCGGAAGAAAAAGCAATATCATTATATGATTTCAATATTGAAAGCATTTCTGCAGAAAAAGATCATTTATCTCTGAATAATCTTTTACTATTCGAAACCCAAATACTTGAATACATGAAATATAGAGCGCCTTTAGGGTATCTATATGATTTTTCGACAGAGACAGAAAATCTTAATAAAGCATCGGGTGGTCTTGAATTATTAAATAAATCTGCAGCAGTATTTAAAGAGCTTGCAGCTGTTGACGACCTTATAAATGAATTGCGAAAGAATAGCGATGGATGGTTTTTTAATAAAAAAGAATTTAATTTATATGAACCTTTTATAAAGAGCTTATGTACACAAGGAAGCGATGAATATGAAAATAGCCTTTATGGTTTGTTAAGCATATCCCAAAAGGAAGCATTAAGGGAGATGATATATATTCAAAAGGAGATAGAAGAAAAATCTATAAGCTATTTAAAATCTTTGGATAACCTTGTTCAATACAGATGTACGGATGCTTTGCTGGATGTATTAGATAAAGAAATAAGTTCTGCCAGAAAAGGTGCCTCAAATGTAGAAGCCATTGCTCAATACAATGAAATGCTTGGTGTTATATCTTCTGAGGCAAGTGAATTGGAGAGAAAAATCAGCAAAATAGAACTGGAAAGCTATAAAGAATTTTATCAAACACGTAAGGAGTCATGCGATGCTGCATATGCAATTATAAGGAGGTTAAAAGTATCTGTACAGGATACAAGAAATTTAATAAAAGAAGTAGAAGCATATATGAGCCAATATGATAGCGAAATTCTTGAATCAGTCAGTAAATCGGTTAGAGACGATATGAATAAGATCAAAGGACTGGTTGATGAAAATGCTGCGGATAATATTCTAAGCAGTGCGGAAATGAGTATAGCATCTAACAGGATGCTTTTGGAGGATTTGATAGATAGTTTTATCAGTGAATCAGAGATAGAAAAGCTTGAAGAATCAGCAAAAGCTTTGGCTATGCAAGTGACACCGGAAAATATCAATATGGGAGAAATTAAAACTCAAATACAGGATTTGGTGCAGCAAGCTGACAGCTATAAGCAGGCAAAAGCTAGTTACAATAACGCATTCCATTTATTTTTAAATTATTACGAAAGTGATTTTACTATAGAACCATTTTCGGCTGAACAAATCCGTGAGCTGTTTGGCAGCAGCGCCATAAATAAAAACTATGAAAGTGTACCGGCAGAAATTTCAGAACCGGTTGTTGATAAGCAAGACAAAACGAATAAAAGACTAATAAACGAATATATAATACACAATCTGCCTTCTCAATTATTAAGCTCTGCAGCTATTGAAAATGAAGAAAGGGAATTTACTAAGATTTTAAAATCATTCAGGGAGAAATATTTAAATGCGGATGCCATAAGGAATAATCTATACGTAAATGAATATATTTTGACTCATTTTAAAAGTCATATAAGTACTGACGAAAAGAAAAGTTTTTTTGATAATGAAACGGAATATATTTTATACGGTAATTTCAGCGACAATGACAATTTCATAGCATTTAAGTCCAATCTTTTTCTAGTAAGGGGAGGTATGAATTTACTTCATATTTATAGTGACGAAGTGAAGCGAAAGCAGGTAATGGGAGCGGCGGCTGCTGTATCGGGCGGAGTTGGTACTTTTTTAACTCAATTTCTGATTGCAACTGCATGGGCGGGAGCTGAAGCGGGATATGATGTGGAAAAGCTTATAAACAAGGAAAAAGTTGCTTTTGTGAAAACAAAAGAAAGCTGGGTCTTATCCTTTGACAATTTTGTTAACGGAAAGAAGGCGGCGGTAAAAGATAATTCAAACAATGAAGACAACAAAGGCTTTCAAGTAAATATGTTTTCGTATGAAGACTATTTAAGATTGTTTCTGATTTTAACTAATAAAGACAAGAAGCTGTACCGCATCCTGGATTTAGTGCAAATAAATATGAAGGGGCGGCATTACAGGGATTTCGAAACAGGGAACTTTTCAGGCGCATGCCATGTAAAGGCTGCTTTTACGATAAAATATAAGTTTCTAAATCTCAGTTGGATACCGGATAAAATCAAAAATGAAGTACCTAAGAGAAAATATTTATATGTGGATGTGCAACATGGATACTAAAAGGGTCTCTGGTCTCTGGTCTCAGGTCTAGGGAGTAGTGATTAGTAATTAGTGATTAGGGTTTTTGTCCGGAGCCCGATGTCTGATGGATGAAAAATGACAGATGATATATGAAAGTTAATGGTGAAATTTGCCATTAGCAAATTTCTTCCTGGAATCATAAATCATAAATCATAAATCATAAATCTTAAATTATCAGGTGATTAAGGTGGCAAGATGGTCGGAAAAAGGGTCGGTATTGGTGGAAACCGCAATAATTCTACCCATATTCATTTTGGCAGTTTTAACTATTGGGTTTATAATGCGGTTGTATTATGTTCAGGAATACATGCAGCATGCCTTAGCAGATGAGGTAGGAAGAATTGCTGCAGAGGTTTACTTAAATAGAAAAGTATTTCCAAACGAGGCAGCTAAAATAATTGAAGAATTTACTCGCATGGATAATAGTGTTGAAAGCTTGCTGCTCAACAGGATGGAGAGCAGATTATCAGAAGAACAGGCAATTGATCTATACTTTTCCCAAAAACCTGAGATGATCGATTTTCGTTATTTATTCGATGGAAGGCATGAAGATTATGAAAAGCACGGAATATACTTTCTGAATACCGATGATTTAATAGATGCTGCAATGGCATGTAAAGTTGAAATACCTTTTCCTCTCAAATTTGTTGATGACATTTGCCTCGTTCAGTATGTCGTTGTAAGAGGTTGGACCGGAACAGAACGAATAGAAAATCCGATGAGATTTGAAGAAATGCTTAAATCTTCAGCATCGGAAATAGTTTATGTGTTTCCGAGGGCAGGAGAAAGATACCATGAAAAGACCTGCATATATATTACGAACTATCCGGTTAAAAAAATACTTACGGAATCAATAAGAAAAAAATATACTGCCTGTCTTATTTGCAATGCTTATAATCTTGAAAACGGCATGTTTGCTTATGTTTTTGAAGAAAGCGGGGAAGTATTTCATTGCAAGGAGTGCCCATTGGTGGACAGATATATAATTTCCATTGAACAAGAAGATGCAAAAGCAAAAGGATATACTCCATGTAAAAAATGCAAACCTAAGGAAAATTGATTTAAGGAGGGAGCTGATTGGAAACATATGAAGTTCAAGGTGTTCATGAACAGATAAACGATGAATTTTCCGGTAATGCCTATTTAGTAAATATTTTTGACGGAAGTAAATTTATAGTGAACTCAGAGGGGAATTTCAACATAGGCAGGGATGCAGATTCGGATTTGATTATAGGCGAAAAAATAATAAGCAGGAAACATGCTGTAATTTGCAATGAAGGAGACAAATTCTTTTTAATAGATCTCAATTCAAAAAACGGAACATATATTAATGGAAAGAGAATCGATGCAAATAGAAGACATGTCCTTGATAATCTGGATATAATTGAGTTTTCTAAAATAAAGTATCGCTTTGAAATGAATTCAGATGAAGATGAAAGGCTTGATTTTGAAGATATCAATGCAAACTTGGTAAATATATACGGTAAAAGAAAATTATTTATTGAAACGGATGAAAACCAGCAGCTAATTTATTTCCAATCCAGAATAATACAAGAAAACGAAATTGACGGTTTATTAAATATGACAATAATCGATCATGAAGGAAAGAGCCGAATATATTATGATATTGAAGAAATGGAATCCCTTTCTTACAAAATAAAGAAATATGGGGCTTTAAGCAAAACTGACTTTATTTCTATGTTACGTTATCTATTAGATTCATGCAAAAAAGCTGAGGAATATTTATTATCCTTAAGTTCTTTTTTGTTAGATCCCAGAATAATTTTTCTCAACAGAGAAGAAAAAAAGCCATATTTTGTTTATCTGCCGGTCAAAAATTCAAAATCTTATTTAGAGCGTTTAAAGTATTTCTTTATTAATTTAGATAAAGGCTATTTGGATCCATCCGCCGAATTGCTTCAGATAAAGATTTTGAAAGCTCTATCCAACGAGGGTTTCAGTATAAACGAACTAAGGCATATGCTCATGGAGGAGGATGTATTGATAGAAACTAAGAATATGAACACATCTATCACAGATGAAAAGGAAGCAGGTGAAAAAAATATAAAAACCAACCGGCTTATTTTAAATAAGCTTATATGTAAATTGAATAGAAAGGACATCTTTTTAGCGTTGCAGGGTATTCTGATTTTATTATTGGGAATTATAATGTTCTCAAAATTCTTTTCCACAAGTCAGTGTATAGGACTGTTTATCATCATTTTATCCGTAGATTTTTATATTTATTATAAATATTTATTAAAGAGCATAAAAAATGAGAGATAATTTATTATTGAACGATAAATATAGAATTGTAAAAAAATTAAAAGAAAGCCAAGAGCGAAGCGTATATTTATGTAAGAATATCCAAACTGAAAAACCTTGTATCATTAAAAAATATAGAAAGGATCGATCCTCAGAGCTTGAAATATTAAAAAAACTGAGCCACGAAAGCCTTCCTAAAATCTCAGAATGGTTTGAAACGTTGAATTATGAATATATAGTGGAAAATTATTTTGATGGACATACTTTAAAGCAGTTGCTTAAGGAAAAAGGCGCTTTTAAGGAAGAAGAAGCCATTGGCAGGATATATCAGCTTTGCGAGGTATTAAAATACGTGCATAATGAGGGCGTTGTACACGGGGATATAAAACCATCAAATATTATACTGGCCGGAGACGGCACATTGAAGCTGGTTGATTTCGGCGCGGCTCAATATCCGGGGCAAAATGCACTTTGTTTCGGTACCATAGGGTACGCAGCACCGG
>JAAYPU010000037.1 GCA_012519645.1 Clostridiales bacterium
AGAGTCTTGGAATTATGTGTTGATCCGGAGTTGAGAGCAGAAAAAAGGGAATCAGCATATAATGTCTTCAAGAGTAAGTACACTAGCGAAATACAATCCAGGCAATATATTAAAATCATTGCGAATCAACTTGGTATTGAAGACTTGGTGTTTGTAAATGCGTCCTGATAGAGCTCTTTCTTTATTTTTTTTCAGAATCTGCGGTGTTGGTAATTTTAAAAAAATACCCATTTTGATGTATCATTCTGTTACTGAAACAATAACTCAAAAAGTCCACCCATATTACTGCACTGAAATTTCACCAGAAACCTTTTATTGTCAACTTGAAATACTGAAAAAAAAAGGATTTTCAGTTGTTCCTTTATCAGAACTTCCAAGAATACAGAAAAACCATGATAATAAAAAATATGTCGTTATCACATTTGATGATGGATATGAAGATTTTTTTAAAAACGCATACCCGATATTGAAGACTTTTAACATGCCTGCAACTGTATTTATTCCAGCAGAATTGATTGACAAGGGAAAGTCTCTGGATGGGAAAAGGCTGATGAGTTGGGATCAGATAAGAGAATGCTCAACAGGTTCCATTGAGTTCGGATCTCACAGCCTTATTCACGGAAAGCTGATTGATATGCATCGCGATCAAATCAGAAATGAGCTTGCAGTATCTAAAGAGCTTATTGAGAAACAACTGGGAACAAAAATAAATTCATTTTCTTTCCCATACAGATTTCCAGAAGAGAATCCGGATTTTGTAGTATTTCTCATAAAATTGCTTGACAGTTGTGGCTACAGCATCGCTGTTACCACTATAATCGGAAGGGTTTCGAATACAGATCACCATCTTCTTCTGAAACGATTGCCTGTGAATGAATATGACGATGAAGAATTCTTTATGGCTAAACTTGCAGGTGCCTATGACTGGTTGCACAGTCTTCAGCATTTAATCAAAAAAGCACGCTTATTATTAAAACCTAAAAAAAACATTGAGGATAATATTAAATAGTCTTATGGAAAACAATTTCAAGTATGCTCTTATAAGTGCAGCTAAAAACGAAGAAAAATATATTCGTTTTACATTAGAATCTGTTACTAGTCAGAAAATAGTACCTGATATCTGGATTATTGTTGATGATGGATCTGCAGATAAAACCTATGAGATTATCAATGAATATGCTATCAGATATTCATATATAAAACTGATAAAGAATGATGCTTGCGACGAAAGAAATTTTCGCTCCAAAGTTTTTGCATTAAAGAAAGCATATTCTGAAATAGATGTTGATAAATATGATTTTATTGGAAATATAGATGCTGATGTATCATTTGATTCAGATTACTATGAAAGACTTATCAGTCATTTTCATGAAAATAGGCGTTTGGGTATAGGGGGCGGATTAATATGGGAAAAAAGAAATGGCAGGTGGAGATGTGTGCATGGTGATCCCAAATGGTATGTTGGTGGAGCCACTCAAATGTTTCGTAAAGAATGCCTGGCTCAGATAGGATTTTACCCTCTTTTGTCCCATGGCGGTGAAGATACTGTCCTGGAGTATCTGGCACGTTATTATGAGTGGGATGTGGAAGCCTTTCAAGACTGCACTATTTATCACCACAAGCCGCTTTCTAGCGCAAATAAGTCTCTTTTCCAGATTTACTATTATTCTGGTAAGCAGGAATATCATTGGGGCTCTAGCATACTTTTTCAGACGGTTAAATGCGTATCTAGATTGTTTAAATATCCTTTGCTGATAGGTGGGTTTTTGGAGTTTCTAGGATATATGAGCGAATTTATTAAAAAAGAGAAAAAAGAGATCAATGCTGATGTAGAAAAAATAATCAGATCCCAGCAACTTAAAAGATTAAAAATTTTAAAAAATATTAATTCATGCATCAAAATAGATTACCGTTAGTTTCTGTTATAATTGTTAACTGGAATTCCAAAGCTTTTTTACGGAAGTGCCTGGATAAGTTATTTTCAAACGAAGAAAAAGTGTTATTTGAGGTTATTGTTATAGATAATGCATCTAACGATGGGACTTCTGAAATGGTAGAAAAGGAGTTTCCGGATGTAAGATTTTTTCAGCTTTCTGAAAATTTAGGCTTTGCTGGAGCCAATAATCTGGCCAGTAAGAAAGCTCAGGGCCAGGTACTTCTGTTTCTTAATCCTGATACTGAACCTTCACCTGGTACTTTAGGAATTCTTGCAGAAATAGTAATTAAGGAGAAAGAGGCAGGGGCGGCAGGCTGTCTCTTACTTAATAGCGATGGATCGGTTCAGCTCAGTTCTCTTATGCCGTTTCCTACAATTACAAATGAAATATTAGATAATGAATTTCTAATCAAGCTATTTAAGAATTCCGATTTCTGGGGCGTAAAAGCTCTTTTTTCCAAGCAGAAAATTGAAATGACGCCTGTAAAGGTAATTTCAGGCGCATGTTTAGCAGTAAAGAAAGATGATTTTGATACAATTGGCGGATTCAGCGAAGATTATTTCATGTATTCAGAAGATGTTGACCTTTGTTTCAGACTTCATAAGCTTGGTAAAACCAATCTCTATACAAACAGATGTACAGTGGTTCATCATGGTGGTGGGAGTGCAAAACAGCATCCTGTAAGTGCATTTAGCACCAAAATGATGTTGGAATCAAAAAAGAAGTATTTTAGGAAAAATCATGGACCTTTTTACGCATTTCTATTTTGTATTGCAATAATGTTAGTCTCTTTGGCAAGGCTGATATTAATAACTATCTCTTTTCCAGCAATTCTGGGCAGAGGCTTCACCAGACTAAAAAATATGTATCGAAAATGGGCAATTTCATTATTATGGTCATGTTCCAATCTTCGGGAATGGTAATATATCTTTCTTTAAGATCACCCCCATTTCTTTTATTACTAACCGCTGAAAATTCAAATTAGTGTGACACTGTCTTTTGTATTAGTAAATATTTTCAACCATTTTTCAAAGAAGCAGAGTTAAAATGAGGATTATTTTAGTAGCGTATTCTTTTTATGAAACTGATAACAGAGTCAGACGCTATGCTGAAGCATTAGCCAATAGAGGCGACCACGTGGATGTTATTGCTATAGCGCGCGAGGGATCAAAAAAATATGAAAAAATATCTGGCGTAAACGTTTACCGTATTCAGCATAGAAAAGTCAATGAAAAGAGTAGACGTGATTACTTTTTTAGAATCTTTTTATTTTTCATTAAATCGTTTTTTTCGATATCCTGGCGTCACCTGAAAACACCTTACGATTTGGTGCATGTTCATTCTGTTCCTGATTTCGAAGTTTTTGCTGCGCTTTTACCAAAGATTACAGGATCAAGAATTTTGCTTGATATCCATGATCTTGTTCCTGAGTTTTACAGTAGTAAATTTAAAGTAAAAATTAATAATCCTATTGTAGTAATGCTTAAACTGATTGAGCGGGTTTGTTGCAGCTTTGCGAATCATGTCATAATTTCAAATGAATTATGGCGTTCTGTGCTTATTTCACGTTCTGTTAAATCAGAAAAATGTACTACCGTTATTAATTATCCTGATACTAACATTTTCAGTTACAGAGGTATAAAAAAGACTGACAGCTCATTTCTCATCATATATCCGGGAACCCTTAATTATCACCAGGGTGTTGATATCTTAGTCCGGGCAATGGTATATGTGAAAGATATTACTCCTGTAATAAAGTTAAATATTTACGGCTCCGGGCCTCAGATTTCGGAGTTAATAGATATAATTGAAAACAATGGACTCCAGTCAAATGTGTTTATGCACAATATGATTCCACTTGAAGAAATTGCAAAAATAATGGCACAGGCTGATTTGGGAGTGGTGCCAAAAAGGTCTGAAGGGTTCGGTAATGAGGCTTTCAGCACAAAAACATTGGAATTCATGGCATTAGGTGTGCCAGTTCTGGCATCAGGGACAAAAATAGATCACTATTACTTTAATGATTCCGTAGTGGAATTTTTTAATCCTGGAGATGTCAAACAGCTTTCTCAAAAGATCCTGTATCTGTATTCTGATCAGAATAGGAGGGATTTACTTGTAAAAAATGCTCTCGAATATGTTCGAGAGAATTGCTGGAGTAAAAAACAAATTGATTATTTCAATATAGTTGATGAAAAAAAATAGGTCATGAAAAAAATACTGGAAAAGATGTGTACATTGTCCGAAGCAGATATAAAGAGTATTCATAAGGCCAGGATTTCACTGTAATGTCACCTGTTACCTTTGTAATAATGATCGTTTTGGGAATCATTATGCTTTCAGTACCAAAACGATATGCAATACTTCCTTTATTAATAGGTACATGTTATATATCATTAGGACCCAGGATAGTTATAGCTGGTGCAGATTTTACAGTTACTAGAATTATAATTCTGTTTGGCTTAATCAGACTTCTAAATCGATCAGAATATAAATACATTGTGTTAAGCAAATTAGATAAATATCTGATAGTATGGGTTATAGTCAGTATTATAACTGGTACAATCAACTTTGGAAATATATCTGGTTTTGCTAACCGGGCAGGAATGGCTTTTGATGCTTTTGGTTTCTATTTTTTAATACGCTCTTTTTTATCGGAAGAAAAAGATATAAAAGCATTGTACTACACAATTGTAATACTATTTATTCCACTTGCGTTTTTAAT
>JAAYPU010000390.1 GCA_012519645.1 Clostridiales bacterium
TATTTGGGATAAATATGTATGTTGGATTTGCTTTAACAGGGCTAAAAATAGTGTCTGAAAAATTTAAAAACGATCGTTAAGCACAGAGGGGGCAGACCTTGTAAGATAAGGTCTGCCCCCGGAATTACCCGGAATTACGGGAGAATTTTATTTTGGAGTTTCTTCTGTGGAACTCCCGGAATTCTCGGGCATCTTTCCGAGTATATTGGAATTGTCGAATATGAGCTTATTTATGTTGTATGCTGCTAATAATTGATAATGCCCAATTTCGGTCTGAGCTAAATTTGTGTCTGCTTCTAAAACATCTAAAGATGTAGCCATACCGTTATCATAAAGAAGTTTGTTGATACGTGCCGCTTCCCTAGCTAATTCCACTGTTTTATCCATATTTACAAGACTTCTTTCAGCTTTTACAAGATTTAAGTATGACTTTCTTACATCTAATTCAACATCCTTGTATGCCTGCGGAACATTTAACTCTGCATCTTCCAGCTTTTTCGTATACACCTTATTCTGCCATAGGTTAGATGTGTAGTAAGCTTTATATGCATGTGTTTCTATTTTTTGAAGTTCTAAATTATTATCTGCAGTTAGTATTTCAAGTCTTTCTGCTTTTGCTGTTTCAATTGATTTATCTAAATTCAATTCGGCTGTGGGAATGTAAGTTAATTCTTTATCAGCCAACACAATTTCTTGTGCAAATGGTAAATCAATTTTGTTTAGCAAATCAAGTTTTGCAATATTCAAATCATCAACAGCCGAATCTAAATCAGTCTTAGCTTGCTGCACAGCCATTTCTGCACTTAACACTTCTGCTTTTGTGGCTGAACCGTTATTGTACTTTAGATTTACTACCCTCAGCTGCTCCTTTGCCTTATTATGTTTTGTTTGATTTATTTCAATTGTTTTTTCGGCAACAAGTACTTTATAGTATGTTGAAACAACATCTATTTCAATGCCTTTAAGCAGTTGTTCTTTACCTTTTTGTAATTCCTTTGTTTTTAATTCAGCATTTTTTGAGTAAAAGTTATTTTTCACAAGTATAATGTCAACATAATCATTTTCTGCACTATCTATGAAATCAGCTCCTTCATAGTATTCCTTTCGACTGCTGCCTGCTCTTTTTGCATCCTGTAACAGACCAATATTATAATCTATTTCCCACATTTCTTTATTACTTTCAATTGCCATTTTTACGGCTTCATCTATTGACAATTCCAATACGATAATTTCTTCTGCTTCCTCTGTAACATCCATGGTTTCTTCCGTTGCCGACACATTTGTTAAGGTGCTTAATATAAGCATCAAAGCTATTAATAAAGATATTTTTCTTTTCATTTTTTCCCTCCTATTGTTGCTTTTTATTTTACTGCAAATCCGTTATACAGCAAATCGAAAATTATATCACCTTCTTGGATTTTATTTTCCTTGTTGTGGGTTTTTAGTCTTAAATATTCACCCATTGCGCCCACAATCAAACATGCTGTAATTTCCGACTGAATATTTTTCTTAACAACACCCTCCTCTTTGCCTTGGTCTACTATATGACATATTAAACTATACATTTCAGTAATTTTACCTATTATTGTCTTGATTGTCTGTTCCGATATGATGTTCTTATTGGATAATATATTGTCTATTGACATATTTGAAAATTCTGATTCCATCTTAAGCTTTTCATTGAATAAAATCAACAATTTATTATTAAACGTATCATCTCTATTGCTGATATACTTTATGTTTTCAATTATTACATCCACATATTCAATGCATGCTTCATCAAATATGTCTTGTTTATTTTCGAAATATTCGTACAAGGTACCTTTACCAACACTTGCAGCTACTGCAATATCTTCCATTTTAGTATTGTGAAAGCCTTTGTCCTTGAATAAAGCCATGGCAGAATTTAATATATCCTGCCGCTTTTGATTTTTTTCGTCCATTTTGCCTCCTATGCACCTACTGTATTTGTTCAGTAATTTCACCTTTTTTTATCTTTCTTTTGAAAAATTCCGATATATCATCAAATATAGTATACATAACAGGAACAATAACTAATGTTAAAACTGTTGACAGGGA
>JAAYPU010000391.1 GCA_012519645.1 Clostridiales bacterium
TCCCCTCAGATGCAGTCATCATTAAAAACGGAACGTCCATGGTGGCAACTTTACACGAAGATACCGCAGTATTCAAAAAAGTCACAGTTGGAATTGACAATACAAAAAATGTAGAAATCATAGATGGTCTTCAAGAAGGAGATACCATAATCACAGAAGGTCAATATTATTTAGATGACGGTAGTAAGGTCAATGTTATCCAATAAATATAATAATTTTTTTAGGTCTGAAATATGTAGGCTGCGAAACTTGACAATTTTCACTAGCCTTAAACTAGGAGTGATTATATGAATATATCAAGGATTTCTGTCAAACGCCCTGTCACAACTTTGATGTTTATGCTCATCATTGTATTATTGGGTTTCGTTTCTTTTACACAAACATCTGTAGATTTATACCCTGATATGGACCTTCCTGTTGCCATAGCAATCGTACAATATCCGAATACTTCACCTGAAGAAATTGAGAATTTAATTACAAAACCTATAGAATCTCAGTTAGCTACGGTTGAAAATCTAACAGGACTAACATCTATCTCCAGCGATGGAATGTCCTTAGTCATGGTTGAATTTGATTATGGAACAGACATGAATTTTGCCTCCCTTGAATTGAGGGAAAAAGTTGCGCTTATTAGTGACTTTTTACCGGATGGATCTACAGAACCTATGGTTTTTAAATTAAATCCTCAAATGATGCCTATTATGGAAATTCAATTTTCCTCTAATAGGCCTTTGGCAGAGCTTTATACATTAATAGACAAAGAAATCGACTCGCAACTGGAAAGAGTCCGCGGTGTTGCTTCAGCAGATATTTATGGTGGATTGGAAAAAGAAATCAGCATCCTGATAGATCAAGAGAAACTATCCGGCTATCATTTAAGTCTTTCTCAGATAAGCTCCATCCTTGCAAGCGAGAATATTAATTTACCAAGCGGTGAAATAGAAAAGGGTTCTAAAGAATTGCTTGTCAGGACAATAGGAGAATTCAAAACCTTGGATGATATCAGAAATGTTCCTATCATGCTTCCTACAGGAGAAACCATTATTCTATCCGATATAGCTTACATAAACGAAGGCTATAAAGAACAAAACTCTGTCAGCAGAGTTAACGGCATACCTTCTATCGGTGTCAGCATCACAAAGCAATCTAATGCAAATACTGTAGAAACTGCCAAAAGAGTAGTTGATACTATAAATAATATAAAGAAACAATATACTGATATTGATGTCACTATTGGCTTTAATCAGGCAGATTTTATAAACTCCGCTGTATCCAATGTCTCCAGAAGCGCAATATTCGGCGGCATTCTGGCCATAGTTATTTTATTTGCTTTCTTACGGAATCTGCGTTCGACAGCCATTATTGCAATTGCTATACCGGTTTCGGTTATCGCTACCTTTGTTTTGATGTATTTTAATAAAATGAGCTTAAATATTATTTCGTTAGGTGGTCTTTCATTAGGAATAGGTATGTTGGTGGACAACTCAATTGTTGTACTTGATAATATTCACCGTTTAAGAGAAGATGGCATATCAAAGGAAGAGGCTGCGATCAATGGCGCGCGAGAGGTAATGGTTGCAATCTTTGCTTCCACTATGACAACTATCGCAGTCTTTTTACCCATTGCATTTGTAAAAGGATTCACAGCTATAATCTTTAAAGAGCTTTCATTAACAGTAACTTTTTCTCTGCTTGCATCATTTGTAATAGCTATTACTGTAGTACCAATGCTTCGTTCTAAATTCTTGGCTATTGATGAAATCAAAACAAAATTTAATTTCAAA
>JAAYPU010000038.1 GCA_012519645.1 Clostridiales bacterium
ATATAACAATAGTGAAACATTAGTTGAGCTATAGTTAAACAGGGTTTTGGCTCTTACCTCTGGCTTTGAACTCTATACAAAATACTAATGACCTGCGACCTGAGACCAGAGACCTGAGACCACTAATCACTAATCACTAATCACTAATCACTAATCACATTGCCTCTATACCATTTTAGTATCAATCAGCGCAAAAGGTTCATGGGAAAATAGTTTATTTATTGTGTCGGATTTAGTAAAATATTATTGACAACTAATTCTTCATTCTTAATTGCCAGCAAAGCTGCCGCGGGGTGTTTCATGGAAATAATCGAAAGAGCTTTTAACGAAAATATATGGTCCTCCAATATCTTTAAAAGATATTTTGATAATCTTAACTGCATTTTTTTAGATATCGAAACTACCGGGATCTCTTCGGAGCAAAACAAGGTCATATTGGCAGGCATACTGGAAAATAAGGGATCCTCATTTATAATCAGACAATATTTTGCAGAAAAAAAAGAAGAGGAAAAAGAGATATTAGAGCACATCGTCGAAGTACTGTCAAAAGCACATATTATTATAAACTATAATGCAACTTCTTTTGATATTCCTTTTTTAAATAGACGTTTCCAAAAAAATAATATTCCCTTCTGCATTGGGAGCTATTGTTCATTTGACCTGCATAAAATCATAAAGAAATATGGATTTATTACTCTTCCGGACTATAAATTAAAAACCATAGAAAAATACATGGGTATAGAAAGAACTGACACCATTTCCGGTCAGGAAAGCATAGATATTTATAATGAATATATAAAAAATAAGGATACCGCGCTAAAAGAAAAAATACTTGCACACAATTTCGAAGATGTATACTTCCTTACAAAGCTTCTGCCTATTTTAAGTAAAATGGACCTGCATAAAATAATGTTCGAAAATTGCCGATACATCAACACGGATATGAACTGCAAAATAATAATAAAAAAGAGTGTACTAAAAAAGCATTTCCTTCAGGTTGAAGGTATTTGTACTGGTAAAAACAGTGATTATACGGCTTTTTTCTGTGGATATGAAATTCAATTCTCATCTGAAAAAAATGAATTTTTATTGAAAATTCCGTTATACGAAAGTAAAAATTCACAGTATATACTGCTGAATGATTTGGATTTTCATTATAATAAACAGATTTCATATGCTCAAATACCTGAAGATGTTCTTATCATCAAAAATGGTGACCTAATAAATCATATAGAAATAAATGCATTCTTAGATGTACTATTGCCGCATATTTTCGGAAATATTTGAATTCCTTAATAGATTCATTTGTTGTTATCCTTTTGTCATTAAGTTATAATAAACCAAAGATAAGAAAGGTGGTATAAAATATGACAGATAGGAAAAATACCGATGTTACTCAAACATATTATTGTCCTGAGTGCAGTAATTCATTGGAATATCTCCATGGATGCGGTTCCGTATCATATTTTTGCAATACATGCAAAAAACTTGTATCAAGAAATAACATGCTGACATTTGAAGAAATGAAAAACAAAAAATTAAAAATAAAAGACAACAAATAACACAGTTGTCTTTTCTCTTTTCTCTTTTCTCTATTTTAAAGTAGCTCTTTGGCGAACCATCTCATACATTATTACAGCCGCAGCAATAGAAGCATTCAACGATTCCGTATCGCGCAGCATAGGTATTTTGATTTTATAGTCTGAATTGCTCATAAATTCTTCACTTACTCCATTGGCTTCGTTCCCTATAACAAGTGCGGTATCGCCGGAAATATTCACATCATAATAACAATTTTTTGCCCTCGGAGAAGTTGCAAGTATTTTTTTATTGTATTTCCGTAATAATGAAATTGCCTCATATGCATCATCCATTATAAGAATCGGAACTCTAAAAACTGAGCCTGCAGCAGACCTTACGGTTTTGGAAAGATAAAGATCAACGCTTCCTTTCATAACTATCACGCCATCTATACCCGAAGCATCTGCAGTTCTCAATATAGTACCCATATTGCCCGGATCCTGCAATTTGTCTATAAGAAGGACATTAGAGTATGGTTTGTTAAAAATCTCCGAAAAGTCGAATACCGGTTTCATAACAACACTTATAATGCCCTGGGGATTTTCAGTGTCTGAAATATATTCAAAAAGTTCATCCGGAACATGATATACAGGTATATTTTTTTCATCTAGGAAATCGATAAGCTCTTCTTGGTAAGGTATATTTAAAAAAGAATCTTTATAAATAACAAGGTTTATATCCGCTTCATTCTTTATAGCTTCTTCAATAAGATTTAAACCTTCCATGATAAACTGGTTATACTTTTCCCTGTATTTTTTTAAAGATAATTGTTTAATTTTTTTAATTATTAAATTATCCTTCGATGAGATTTCCTTTATCATTTCTTCACCTATTCTATTTTATCTGCAAATTCATTATATCAGCTGAATTTTTTTGCGGGAAAATAATAGGCCAGTTTTAGATACGTTAAAAAATATAGGCATTGCAGATTCGCAAAGCCCGGTTTTTAGCAGCCACAGCAAAATTGACAATTTTCAGGACCGCACTTATTCTACATCATCTATCCTTAAAAAGCTGGGTATGTCCAGTCCTTTATCAAATTTTTTAAATATATCAGAAAGCTTTTCATTGTTATTGGATGCATTATCAGAGTCATCCTTCAGTTCAGAAGGTCTTTTACTCCCTTCAAAACCGGTTGCAATTACAGTAATATATATTTCATCTTTAATATCTTCTTTTATAGATGCACCAAATATTACTATCGCTTCAGGATCAGCTGATTTTTCAATAAGATCAGCTGCTTCATTTACCTCCAGCATACCTAAATCATATCCACCCATAATATTTAATAAAATAGCACTTGCACCTTCGATGGATGTTTCAAGCAAAGGACTCTCTATAGCCTGTTTTACTGCATCTATTACACGGTTTTCTCCTTTTCCTCTTCCAACACCCATATGAGCAATACCTCTATCACTCATAATAGTTTTGACGTCAGCAAAGTCTAAATTGATTAATCCGGCATCGGCAATCAAATCAGATATACCCTGAACGCCCAGTCTCAGGACGTCATCCGCCATTTTAAACGCTTCTATCATAGAAGTTCGTTTTTCAGATATTTGCAAAAGCTTATCATTAGGTACTATTACTAAGGAATCTACATATTTTTTCAAATAATTGATACCTAATTCAGCCTGATCTCTTCTTCTTTTTCCTTTAAATGTAAAGGGTTTAGTCACTACACCTACCGTAAGAATACCTTGTTCTTTGGCAAGTTTTGCAACGATGGGAGCCGCTCCTGTTCCTGTTCCGCCTCCCATTCCGGCTGTAATGAATACCATGTCTGCTCCTTGAATGATCTTATTCAAATCCTCAAAGCTTTCTTCCGCCGCTTTTTGTCCAACCTCTGGGTTAGCGCCAGCACCTAATCCTTTTGTGAGTTTTTCCCCAATTTGTATACGTGTTTCCGCTTTTGAAGAATAAAGGGCCTGCTTGTCAGTATTTATTGCAATAAATTGCACTCCTTTTAATCCGGCTTCTATCATTCTATTTATAGCGTTGTTACCACCGCCACCAACGCCTATTACCTTAATCTGTGCGAAATTATCAATCTCTAAATCAAACTCAAACATACGCATCCTCCCTATTAAACCAATAATTAATTATATCATAACGTATATCTCTTTTAAATAATAGTATTTAATATATTTTTATTTTTTTCTAAAGTATTTGTCAATAAGAAGTCTTCGTATAACTGCAAAATTTTGAAATAAACGTCCTCCAAATACAAAGATAGCCGCATAATACAATGGTACCCCCATCTTGTCTCCTATAAATGCCAGTGCGCCTGCAAGAACAGCGTTTCCCAGAAAGCCGGATATAAATATAGCCATATCAAAGCGTCCTTCCATATTTGACCTTACAGCTCCGAATATTGAGTCCAAAGCTGCAAGCACGGCAATAGAAATGTAAAATGAGTATTCTGCAGGGTAGAAATTCGGCAAGAATAAACCGATTATTACTCCTAAAACCAATCCAATAATTGCAACTAACATTAGACCTCCCCTTCCTCTATGGTCTTTAAAAATTTATAGTCCACTGCCTCACTGTATTTCGGTATCCTAATATTAATACTCTTATAAATATCCAAAATCAATCCGTATTCTCTTAACAGTTCCCCATATGTTCCCGGCGCAGATAATGCGGATTCTATAATTACAGGGTCGCCGACAGCCTTAATAATAAAAGGCTGAGCAAAAAATTGATTATTGATCCTCACTGAATGTCCTGAACAATTCACCTCTGTATTATTGATCACACGTTGTCCATTGATGGAGATCGCTTCGACTCCTGCGATTTTTAAATCATTAAGTATCATCAATAAATCTATATCATGGACGATAATGTCATTTGGATCCTCATATTCATACAGTTCACGGGTCCCGTCATCCAGTATGATCAGAGCCCCTTCCCCCTGAACATCCTTATAGCCGCTCATAAGCTTAAGCCTGTCTAATTCCTGTTGCATTGAAGCGACGATGTCGTCACCTTTACCCGAAATGGCTTCATATTCTTTTATTTTTTCTTCTTTTTCACTTATAAGCGTTTTTAGTTTTTCAATCTCCGTTTTTTCACTCTTAATAGATGCATCATAGTCTTGAATGACTTTAGGAGAAACGTACAAAAATGTTCCAGTAATAATTCTTGACTGAATGGAAATCAATAATCCAACTATAACGCAAAACAAAAAGAATAATATGCTTCTAAATTTCATGTACCTCACCATACTTTATTATTCAACAGGCACTGCATATCTGAATTTAACTATCTCATTATATCTCGGTATAACAACTTCATCAGATTTTTGTATTTTCACCTGCAAACTGTACCTATTTCTCATTTTATCTATAATACCAAATCTGATATTTAAAGTAGAATCCAAAGTTTCAGGATTTCCGATAGCTTTAATTTCAAAGGGAGGCGCGGTAGGTACAGAGTTGATATTAACGTTCGAACCAGCCAGGCTGATTTCCGTAATGGCTACGATCCGTTGGCCATTTATAGAAATAGCCTCCGCCCCTGCATCATTCAATTTATTCAACAGACTTAGCAACAATTCATAATTATACATAATGACGCTTACATCGGAATAATTTACATCTTCAGCAGGGGGATCGTCAATAGTGATTATGATACCAGGCCCTTTTACTTCTTTCATTCCGGAAATCATTTTATATTTATCCAACTCTGATATCAAACTTTGAAGGAGTATATCATCCTTTGATTCGGCTTCCTCAATTTCTTTGATCTTTGCTTCAAGGCTTGTGACTTCTTCTACCAGAATTTCTTTTTCATTTCTTATTTTTTGGAGTTCTTGAGCGAGGCTCTGCGCCTTCTGAATTGGAACTAATCCGCCTTCTATTACATCTCCGTCCAAAGCGCCTATCTGTATAGAAATGCTTAACCCGATTATTAGAGCTAATATACCTATTACTATTTGTCCACTTGTAATTTTCATTGATTTGTTACCTCCCATGTTCCACAGGGCTATATGAAAGATATCCGTTATCTAAGACTAATATAGTACCTCTCTTTATGCCATCTTTATGCAAATCGTATATGAGTTTGCCTATCGCTTCCATATTGGATAAAATTATATCACTTTTCGCCTTTAATACTAATTTATCGTAAATAGATACTACAAGCTGGTCATCTGACACAGTAATTCTTTTGAAAAACAGGTCATTTTCATCCATTGCTTTAATTACCTTCAAGGCATCTTCAAAAATTTTTTGATTATTTACTTCCAGCTTTTCTCCGATGGTAAAATCTTCTATGTTCAAGCCTTCAATAATCGTAATATATGGATTGCTGTCTACGGTTTTCAATGCATATCCTTCATCATCTAATACAATACACCTATCCAGGAAAAATACAATAGCTGCTTCTTTTCTTTCCTCGACAATAATAGAAATTTTATCAGGTAATTGTCTTTTGATCTTTACTTCTTTTATGTATGGATGTGCCAATATCCTTTCGGCAATATCATTAGTTTTTATTTTAAAAGTATTGATTCCAAAGATAACACCTGACATTTGGATAATATCTTCTTCAGTAAATACATTGTTATTTTCAACTAAAACCGTTTTTATAGAAAAAATATCTAAATTTATAACAGAAAAGAATGATAACCCTATAATAAAAAGGAAT
>JAAYPU010000392.1 GCA_012519645.1 Clostridiales bacterium
CATATAAGAATACAAAGCATAGAAAAAGGGTTTCAGTTAGATGAAGCGTTTAAAGCTGCAAATGATATTGATGATGTATTGGAGGAAAGACTGGGGTATGCCTTTGACGAAAAGCTTGGATTTCTTACATCATGTGTTACCAATGTAGGAACCGGATTGCGTGCGTCGGCGATGCTTCATTTACCGGCTTTGAGAGTAATTGGCGAGCTGAATAAAATTATTCAGATGCTTTCTAAAATAGGATTTACGGTAAGGGGAACATATGGGGAAGGCAGTGAGGCTTTAGGAAATATGTTTCAAATATCAAATCAGGTTACTTTAGGTGTAAGTGAACAGGAAATAATAAAAGCTGTCACGAACATAGTGAATCAGCTGGTAGAAAAAGAAAAGAAAGCAAGGGCTGTACTGCTTGAGAAAGACAGAGTATTAGTGGAAGATAAAATATATCGTTCCTTTGGAATACTCAAAAATGCAAGATTGCTAAGCTATAAAGAAAGCATGATGCTTTTGTCCGATGTCATATTAGGAGCCCATATGGGCATCTTGACTGAAGTAAACAAAGAAACACTCTATCATACAATAAATTGTATACAGCCTGCGTCATTACAACTGAAATACGATGAAAAAATGAACGATAGAGAAAGAGATGTTAAAAGAGCAGAACTGATTAAACAACTAATAACTAATAACTAAGATGCTTCGCATCTTTAACAATAGTGCAACAATAGTTGAACGATGGTTAAGAGATGCTTCGCATCAGTGAAAGTGTAAATGTAAGTTAGATGATAGATGATAGATGAAAGTTAAGGAAAAAGGTTTTGCATTTCATGCAAAGCCTCTCATTCAATCTTAAATCTTAAATCTTGAATCATAAATCTTAAATATTCTTACACTGTGCGAAGCACGTATTTATACTCACACTGCTTCGAAGAAGCTATTTACACTGTTCCGAAGGAACATATTAACATATTAAGAGATTGGTGGTGAAATATATGGAACTATACGGTAAATTTTCACAGACAGCAAGAAATGCGATTGCTTATGCACAGGAAGAAGCAAAGGCTATGGGACATAGCTTGATAGGCAGCGAACATATTTTATTGGGTCTTATCAGAGAAAATGAAGGTGTGGCAGCTGAGGCATTAGATAATCTGGGAATTGATGAAGAAAAAATACGACAAAAAATACTTTCGCTGGTAGGAGAAGGCAGTGGCAGTAATTCTAAGCTTTTAGGATTTACACAGCGAACAGCACGTATAATAGAGATTAGCTACAATGAAGCTCAGAAACTGGGGAAAAACGTCATAGGCACTGAGCATTTGCTTCTGGGAATTATAAAAGAAGGAAATGGTATAGGAGTTAAGGCGCTGTTGGATATGGGAGTAAATCTTGAAGAATTGATACGTGAGGTTATGGATATCTTAGAAAGCGAAGGGTATGACGATAATAACAATTATGTAGAAGATGAAGTAAAGGAAAAAGGCAGCGTATTAAAGAAATTCGGTAAAGACCTTACTGCCGAAGCAAAGGAAGGCAAGCTTGATCCTGTTATTGGCCGGGAATCCGAAATTGAACGGGTTATTCAGATATTAAACAGACGGACAAAAAATAATCCTTGTCTCATAGGTGAGCCCGGTGTTGGGAAAACAGCTATTGCAGAAGGGCTGGCACAGAAAATATCAAATGGAGATGTTTGCGATAGCTTAGCCAAAAAAAGAATAATTACATTAGATATGGCATCGATGCTTGCAGGAGCGAAATTCAGAGGAGAATTTGAGGAAAGACTAAAAAAAGCAATTAATGAAACCAAAAAATCAGGAGATGTTATCCTGTTTATTGATGAATTGCACACTATTATTGGAGCGGGTGCTGCGGAAGGGGCCATAGATGCTTCCAATATATTAAAACCTGCTCTTGCACGCGGTGAAATACAAGTAATAGGAGCAACAACCTATGATGAGTATAGAAAACGAATTGAGAAGGATTCCGCTCTTGAGAGAAGATTTCAGCCTGTAAAGGTCGAAGAACCTTCTACCGAGGATACTATTAAAATATTGGAAGGGTTGAGACCTAAATATGAAGAGCATCATAAGGTCAAGATAACAGACGAAGCGCTGAAAGCTGCAGCCATATTGTCTGACAGATATATATCCGATAGATTTTTACCGGATAAAGCAGTTGACCTGATGGATGAAGCGGCATCCCAAATAAGACTTTCTACCTTTGTGAAACCCGATGATCTGATTGAATTGGAAGAACGTCTGGAGGAGCTGTCAAACAGGAAAGAAGCAGCTGTTCAAAAGCAAGATTTTGAGGAAGCTGCACATATTCGGGATTTAGAGAAAGAGCTTCAGGAAGAAATAAAGTCACGGAAAAAGAATTTAGACAGCTGTAACAACGATAACGCCGTAGTAGGCGAAGAAGAAATCGCTAAGATTGTTTCGAAGTGGACGGGAATACCTGTAAATAAGCTTACACAAAATGAATCTGAGAGACTGCTGAATATTGAAAAAATTCTTCACAAAAGGGTAATAGGGCAAGAAGAAGCCATAGTAGCTGTAGCGAAGGCTATCAGAAGAGCGCGAGTAGGTCTTAAGGAGCCAAATAGGCCTATCGGATCTTTTATATTTTTAGGACCGACAGGTGTTGGTAAAACAGAGTTATCAAAAGCTCTGGCAGAGGCCCTTTTTGGTGAAGAAAATGCTATTATCAGGCTAGACATGTCAGAATACATGGAAAAACATTCAGTGTCAAAGCTGATAGGCTCTCCCCCGGGGTATGTAGGCTATGATGAAGGAGGACAGCTGACAGAAAAAATAAGAAGAAAACCATATTCTGTGGTATTACTGGATGAAATAGAAAAAGCGCATCCGGATGTCTTTAATGTTC
>JAAYPU010000393.1 GCA_012519645.1 Clostridiales bacterium
GAAGAAATAATGGAAATAGTAAAAAAGGAAATGGATGCGGAAGCAAGCTCCTTATACTTAATAGATAAGGAAAAGGGAGAGCTTTGGTTTGAAGTGGCATTAGGAGATAAGAGCAATGAGGTCAAGGAAATTCGTCTGAAGCTTGGAGAAGGAGTTGCCGGATGGGTTGCGCTGGAAGGTAAAACATTAAATTTGAAAGATGTGAACAATGACCCGAGATTTCGCAAGGATATAGGAGAAAAAATAGAATTTAAGCAAAAAGCAATGCTTACAATGCCGGTTAAGTATATGGATGAAACGATAGGCGTTATCCAGATCATTAATAAGAATAACGGAGGACATTTTACAAGCGAAGATGAAGAGTTGTTGAGCGGAATGTGCAGCCAGATTGCTATTGCTCTTGAAAATGCGAAGCTTTATCAAGCTACAAAGGATTTGTTTGTTGAATCCATAATGTCTCTCGCAGGTGCTATAGACGCGAAGGATGCCTATACAAACGGTCATTCAAGGAGAGTTACGGAGTACTCGGTAGCTATAGGTAAAGAAATGGGATTAACTGATGAACAATTAGAGGATTTGGAGTTTATGGCTATACTCCATGATGTCGGCAAGATAGGTATTAGAGACGCAATACTCAATAAACAAGCCGTGCTCGATGATGACGAATTTGCTATTATGAAAAGCCATACCAAAATAGGTGCCAAAATCATGGAAGAAATGAGATCCTTGCGGAGATTAGCAATAGGCGCAAAATATCACCATGAGAAATATAACGGTACGGGATATTATGAAGGCCTGAAGGAAGATGAAATACCTTTTGAAGCAAGAATAATTGCAGTTGCAGATGCTTATGATGCCATGACAACAGACAGACCATACAGAAAAGGTCTTTCCCATGAGGTCGCTATAAATGAAATAAAACGCTGTGCCGGAACACATTTTGACCCTGCTGTTGCAGAGGCATTCTATGAATTGATGAAAAGAAAGTTGGATAATTGATGGATATTTTTCTGCTATTTTTTTTAGCACATCTGGCAGGGGATTTTGTTCTTCAGACAAATAAAATCGCTGCCTTAAAGATGAGTAGTACCAAGGGTCTTATAATACATACATTATTGGTTTCCGCAGCGGCAATGGCTTTATTAAGCATACTTGGAGCAAATGGAATAGCAATTGGTTTCATTTCCGGAGTTTTTCATTTTGCCATCGATTACCTGAAAACAAAGCTGCAAAAAAAAATATATATAAAAGGACTTATTTACTTTCTTTTAGATCAGGCATTGCATTTAATAGTGATAGCGCTGCTCGTTAAAGTCTTTTTAAGTATATATGCAAACTATTCATTAGAAAGCTCATGGTTTATAACGTGGATTGGCATAGCAGCGGACGACTTTATTGCAGGAGTCAGGCTTATAATATTGCTTATTCTGATAACTTATGTTTCCACGATATTTGTAAAAATGATTTTACGGGATTTTTACCCGGATGTAAGAAAGTCAGCATTCTTCTTTAAATGGGAAAGGCTCATAGATGCGTTTATCGGAATATTGATATTTGTATGCATTTATTTCCTGAATATTTACGCTGCAATACCTTTTATACTGCTATATTTCCTGTACAGCCGTATTCAGATGAAGCTGTTTAAATATCTTAATAAAATTGCGCCGATCAAATATGTGACGATAATTTTTGTCAATGCCTTGCTGTATTTAGTATTTTTTTAAGATTTGCAGATTAACATAACCATTCAAAAATATAAAAACTTTTGCCAAACTCGCAAAAGTTTTTTCATTAATTCTTAATTCATTATTCTTGATTTTATTATTTCTTCATCGCAGCAAAAGTAGATATTACTTTTGCTGCATATATTTTTCATTTCTGTTTTTTGCCTGTTCTATTGCAAAATTAATGGCATCGATCAAAGTCTCAACAGCTTCTTTAGCTGCGGGCATACCATCTATGAGAAGATTATTCTCGTATTCCAGAATATCTAAAATTTTATAAAGCCTTTTTATTATATCTCGCTCGGAGTCATCCGATAACCCGTAATCCTTTACATTTGTACGGTTGAGCAAATAATCCAAAGACACATTATAATAGTCTGCAGTTTCTTTTAATAAATCGAAATCAGGTGTCCTTTTATTTATTTCATAATGCGCATAGGTACCACGGGGAATACCCAGAATTTTCGCGATTTCTTTCTGTGTTAAATTTCGTTCATTTCTTAATTTCCTTAATCTTTCGCCAAGCATAATTCACACCTCTTTAGAAAAATTATACTGTTGCAAATTGCTACCATTCAATATCTTCTCCAAAAAGATACAATAATATATTGACA
>JAAYPU010000394.1 GCA_012519645.1 Clostridiales bacterium
AAAAAGGTTGGTGAGAGCATGCACAGAAAAATAAGATTTCTGATTATATTTATTGTATTGATCGCATCCATAGGAATAGCTTATGCCGACAACAATATAGCATATTTTTCACCATATCCTAAGGACATATCTTTATTTATATCACGCCCGGAAATCAGTTTGATACTTATACTTAATAATAATAAAATCGAAAAGATAGACATGAAGCTGAATGGAACTTCTGTCGATGCTAAATATGATGAACAAAGAAAAATGGTTGTGTATAAACCCCTGGCCTCACTGGCTTCCGGCACTCATAGAGTGGATTTGGAAGTGCATATAAGCGGGTGGTCTAATTTTTTGAGTCAAAGCTGGAGTTTTACTATTAATGACAATGCTATGACAGGTTTTCCTGCAGTTACAAACGACCAAAAATCAGCACTTGATTATGTAAATTCATTCAGAAGCAAGTTAGGGTTGACCAATTTAACGATGAATAATTCTTTAAATGCGGCAGCTAATTCACATACTAATTACATGATAGCCAATTCCAGAGCCACACATGATGAATTACAAGGAAATAAAAATTATTCCGGAGGTACTCCTTTTGTTCGTGCAAAAGTATATGGGTATAATGGAATAGGCGTTTCGGAGAATGTCTCTAGTGGGTTTACGGATATTACAAAAGCAATGGAGGAATTTATTGCCGCACCTTATCACAGACTTGCATGGCTTGATCCATACGCAAATGATTTCGGATATGCCGGCAAAGCGGGATATCATACTGTCTTATTTGGAAGCTTATCCAGAGGTGAAGAACGGACTGTCACATATCCTTACAATAATCAAATAAATGTTCCTCTCAGCTGGACTAATTTAGAGACTCCTAATCCGTTAAGGAACTCACCGGATAATAGCGTAGGATTCCCCATTACGATTTCTCATTTCAGCAATAAAATAGTCAAATCGATAGGCGTTAACAGGATTACTTTGAAAAATGATTCAGGGCGTACAATTAAAACCTATATATTAAGCCCTCAAAATGATGAATATTTGACAGACAGCATCATCATTATACCTACGGATCCTTTGGAATCTTTTACACAGTATAGTGTTTCTGCAACTTTTACTGCATATTATGAAGATGGTTCTTCATCAGAAAAATTCTATTCTTTTAGCTTCATGACGAAAAATGAGAGAAAGTATGCATTTAATGACATATCCAATCACTGGGCTGTTGAAACATTGGACTTATTAGGCAAAGAAGGAATTTTAACACCAAGAGATAACAACAATTTCAGACCGGATGTTGCCATAACAAGAGGCGAATTCAGTTTGTTTATCTCAAAAATGTTAAAATTGAATACTAAGTCATATGAAGGTATATTTACAGATGTGGCTGCAGATATGCCTAATGGTACTTATATAGAAGCCGCACAAAGGTATGGAATCATTTCCGGTTTTCCGGATGGAACTTTCAGGCCCAACGAATTAATGACAAGAGAACAAATAGCGGTTGTAATGAGAAGAGCATATGTAATTAAAAAAGGGATTACAACAAGTTCCTTTTCTAATCCGATTTATTATACGGATATTTCCAAGATAAAGGATTGGTCGATAGATAGTGTGAGACTATGCAGCAGAGTTGGTATAATTAAGGGCAGGGACGATGGGAGCTTTGATCCGGAAGGTAAAACAACGAGGGCTGAAGCTGCGGTCATGATAGATAGATTGATGCAAGCAATAAGATAATTAAGAATTAAGAATTAATATTTGAAGAGGTTAGAGGTTAGAGGTTGGAGATTAGTGAAGGAAGAAATTTTGCCTTGTGCAAAATTTTTTCATTATTATCTTTCAGTTATCAGTTGATTTAAGTTTCAGATGAAAGATGGGAATAAGATGATGGAAACTTTGATTGTAAAAGAAAAAGATGGGTTGGTTATTGTCGAGGGAGTTAAGGATTTTGATCTCACACATATTTTTGAATGCGGGCAATGCTTCCGATGGAACAGAGAATCAGACGGCGGCTATACCGGAGTAGCCCACGGGAAGGTCATTCATATTAAACAGGACAATGAGAGGGTCATACTTGAAAATACTACAATCGATGATTTCAATAATCTCTGGTATGATTATTTTGATTTGGATAGAGACTATGGCATTATAAAGAAAACTATTTCAAATAATGATGAAATAATGCAGGAAGCAGTAAAGTTCGGAAGCGGTATTCGCCTTCTGAATCAAGATGAATGGGAAATTCTGATTTCTTTTATTATTTCTCAAAATAGAAGTATTCCGATTATTAAACAAAATATTGAATTTTTATCAAAACAATATGGGAAATATATCGGAAGCTTCAGAGGAAATGATTATTATGATTTTCCAGCCGCAGAAACGCTTGCAGCAAAAAGCTGTGAATATATAAAATCTTGTAAAGTAGGATATAGAGCGCCATATATCCAAAAGGTGGCACAAACCATTGCAAATGATAAATTTATATTTGAGCTGAAGAACAGAAGCATTACAGAGGCTGCAGATTATTTGTTAGGCTTGTTTGGCGTGGGACCAAAGGTCGCTCACTGCATTATGCTTTTTTCCATGAAAAAATATGAAAGCTTTCCGATAGATGTTTGGGTACAGCGTGTAATGAAGGAGTTGTACGGACTTGAAAATGCAAAACAAATCAACGAATTTGCCAAAGAAAAGTTTGGTGAATATGGGGGATTTGCGCAGCAGTATTTGTTCTATTATGCCAGGTCACACAACATTGGGAAAACTAAATCAGGGGATAGGGTATAGGGTGTAGGGAATTGTTCGTGGTTCGAAGTATAACTGAAAACTGAAAACTGACAGTTTTCAGTTGTCAGTTAAAAATAAAGCTTTTGTGTTCTCAAAACACAAAAGCTTCCTTAACTATTAGTTCTTAGTTCTTAGTTATTAGTTTTTAATAGCCGGTTTGAAAAAAAATTTTGTTGATGTGTTCTGCTATTTTTGAAATTTGTTCGTTTTCCATGTCTCTTTCATTGTGCGTAATATTTAGAGTGTCTTCATATAGAACTCTTGCGGGAAGCTGCGAGAAAACAATTATTTTTTCCGCAATCATGAGGCATTCTTCGATATCGTGGGTTACGAATATTACTGTTCTTTTATCTATATTCCAAAGTTCTAAGAATTTTTGGATTATATTTTTCTTTGTTTTTACGTCAAGACCTTTAAAGGGCTCGTCCATAATAAGCATATCGGAAGGGAATGCAAAGGCTCTGGCAATAGAAACCCTTTGTTTCATTCCACCGCTTAATTTGTTGGGATAATAGTCTTTAAAATCCTGCAAATCGACCATATCCAAATATTTTTCTATCCTGCCATATCTTTCGGATGGAGCATACTTGTTCTTTAAAACAAAGTCCAGATTTTCTTTAACAGTTTTCCAGGGAAGAAGCCGGGCATCCTGAAAAACATACGAGAAAGTCAAAACACTGAAATCATTCAATATTCCTGAATCAGCTTTTTCTATACCACATAGAATATTGAGCAAAGTAGTTTTACCGCATCCTGATGGACCCAGTATGCAGGTAATTTTATTTAGAGGTATTTGGAGAGAAAGATTCTGAAATACCTTTAATTCCTTGAAGCTTTTATTCAGATCGATGATTGAAAGATCAGATTTCATGTTTCCACCTAATAGCCTTTTTCTCTATTATTTTTATAAAGATTTCAATGAGAGAACTTATAAGAATCGTATAAATCGTCCATGCAAGAAGTATTTCTACTTCTATAAATATTTTGGATTCCCAAAGGCTTGTACCTATTGCATATTTGGGCTGACTGAGAACTTCTGCTCCTACAGTTACTTTCCAACCGATACTGAATGCAGATGCGATACCTGCAAAAAGAAAAGGAGCTGTAGAAGGGAAGAAAATGTCTTTCAATATATGTAACCTATCAATGCCATAGACCCTTGCCATTTCTATTAAGCTTTTGTCTATGCTTCGTGTACCTTGAAGCATATTAGTATAGATAATCGGAAATGACACAAGGAATCCGGCAAAAATTGGAGTTTTTTCAGAGCCAAGCCATAAAAGTGATAGTAAAATAACGGACATAAATGGCGTTGATTTAATAACAGATAGAAGAGGGGTAAGAAATTTTTCTACGTAAAGATTGATTCCTGCCCAAGTTCCTAAAATAGAACCGATTATTAAAGAAAGTATAAAACCTGCAAACCCACGAAGCAGTGTGAAGCATAATACTTTGATAAAATCAGCGGACTGCAATAAATTGATCATACTGATAATTACTGATTCGGGAGACGGGAGCAAGGCTTCGTTGTTATAAGCAAACGAAGCCGTCTTCCAAATAATAAGCAATACAATAATGGATAAAAAGTAGATGTTTTTATTTTCCGTAATAGAAGTTTTCATCAGGCATTTTGCCTCCTATGGCTTGTGGTGAGAAACCATTATATACATTTAAATAGAATTCTATTTTGTTCTTGCAGTTTTTAGTTCTCTCAAGCCTTATATTAGACCTGGGAATAGCGTTTTCAGCTGCTTTTGCGGCAAGACCCAAGTCATGCTTTTCTATTAATAAAGCTGCATCTGATGGATTGTCATTTACCCAGTCAATAGATGTTTCATATAGCTTTAAATAATTTGATACAACTTCAGGAAATTTTTCAGCAAACTCCTTTTTCACAACTATGGCAGTCATAGGATAAGCAGCTTCCGCAGGTATCACAGATGACGTCATATGCACCTTTTTCCATTCTTCCTGTATATTCATTATTATTTTTAAGTTTTTATTTTGCATAGTAGCTGCTGTGACAAAAGGCTCGGGCAATACGGCAACAGAAACCTTGCCGGCAGTTAAAGCCTGTGTAAGCTCTGCTTGTTGAAGACTATAGTCAATATCTACATTTTGGGCATTCACACCATTTTTCTCTAAGAGATATTTAAAAATGATATCCGGTGTTGACCCTTGCGCAAAAGGGTATACTTTTTTTCCTTCAAAGTCAGACCAATCATTGATTTCAACACCATTGACCACTACATATAACATACCCCATGTAGCAATACCTGCCAGCTGATACTCTCCTTTTTTATTATATATGATAGAAGCTGTATTGGTAGGCAATGTGGCAAAATCATATTCTCCGTTTAACAGCTTAGCCACAAGAGTGTCCGGAGCAGGAACAATATCATAAGTAGTAGATACGTTTTCTCCCAAGGAAGCTTGTTGATCGATCATTTGAATCATACCTATAGAAGAAGGACCCTTCAGTCCGGCAACTTTAACTTCTATCGATTCAAGAGGCTCTTTGCCCGTACATCCCGACATGCTGAATATAAGCATCATAGAAACAACTAATAATATTATTTTCTTCATTGTAACACACCTCTCATAGTTATATAATAAATTAAATGCGAGAATCTTTGTTAAATATTTCTCATATTATATTATAATTACC
>JAAYPU010000395.1 GCA_012519645.1 Clostridiales bacterium
AGAGGTTAGAGGTTGGAGGTTAGAGGAATATGTTCCTTCGGAACAGTGTTAATATGCTCCTTCGGAGCAGGGTAAGTAATAGATGAACTGACAACTGATAATTGAAAACTGACAGTTAAGGTTGAAATTTGCATAAGCAAATTTCTTCATTATCTTTCAGTAGTCAGTTTTCAGTTTTCAGTTATACTTAAACCGCGAACCTCGAATTTAGAACCTCTATTCCCTATTCTCTATTCCCTATTCCTTATCGTTTAATTTCTTCCATCTTAAAGGCTTCTACAATATCGCCTTCCTTGATATCATTATAGTTTTCCAAACCTATACCGCATTCATACCCGGCAGCAACTTCTTTTGCATCATCCTTGAATCGCTTTAAGGAGCTGATCTTCCCTTCATGTATGACTATACCGTCACGTATAAGTCTGGCTTCGGCATTTCTTAAAATTTTGCCTTCAAGCACATATGCTCCTCCTATTGTACCTATATTCGGAACTTTAAATGTCGCTCTTATTTCCAACTTCCCTAAAACCACTTCTTTATATTGAGGGTCAAGCATACCTTTCATAGCTGATTGAACCGTATCTATAGCTTCATAAATGATTCTGAATGTTTTAATATCTACTTTTTCTTTTTCAGCAATACTAACGATATTGGAGCTGGGTCGTACATTAAATCCTATTATGATCGCATTAGATGCTGAAGCTAGCAAAATATCGGATTCTGTAATTGTTCCAACACCTGAGTATATGATGTTGACCTTTACTTCTTCATTGCTCAGTTTAACTAATGATTGGCAAAGAGCACCAACTGATCCCTGAACATCCGCTTTAACTATAATATTTAAATCCTTCACCTTTCCTTGCTGGATTTGATTAAACAAATCTTCAAGTGAAACATGAGTTGTTGATGCTTTTAACGATTCGGTTCTTATTTTTTCAAGACGCTTTTCAGCCACCTGACGAGCAAATCTTTCATCGTTGACAGCGTTTACTGTATCTCCAGCTTCAGGCACACTTGAGATCCCTAATATCTCTACTGCTGTTGACGGACCAGCTTTCTTAGTTGGTGCTCCATAGCTGTTAAGCATTGCTCTTACCTTGCCATAGGTAGCACCAGCCACAATTGGCATACCGATTTCCAAAGTTCCGCTTTGCACAAGAACAGTCGCAACAGGTCCCTTTGTTTTATCCAATCTTGCTTCTATAACAGTCCCTTTAGCTAATTTATTAGGATTTGCCTTTAGTTCAAGCATTTCAGCCAATAGCAAGATCATTTCCAAAAGCTGGTCTATCCCTTCTCCTGATTTAGCAGATACAGGCACAGAGATAACATCCCCGCCCCATTCTTCTATAAGGATACCCTGATCGGCCAGTTCTTGTTTGACTTTTGTAGGGTTAGCGTCCGGTTTATCCATTTTATTTATTGCAATTATAATAGGTACGTTTGCGGCCTTAACATGGCTTATTGCTTCAATAGTCTGCGGTTTCACACCGTCATCAGCAGCAACTACAATTATTGCAATATCTGTAATTTTTGCACCTCTCGCACGCATAGCTGTAAAAGCCTCATGCCCAGGTGTATCTAAGAATACTATTTTCTTCTTTCCAACATATACTTCGGATGCACCAATATGCTGTGTAATGCCTCCGGATTCCTTCGCAGTCACATTAGTTTTTCTTATTGTATCCAGCAATGAAGTTTTACCATGGTCAACATGACCCATAACTGTAATAACAGGCGGTCTTCCCTTCAAGTCTTCCGGATTATCCTCGATCTCCTCTATTTGATCTTCTACATCTTCATTTTCTTCGTGACTTTGAATGATTGCTTCAATACCAAGCTTATCACATAGCTGCGCAAGAGTATCCTTATCAAGCTCTTGATTGATATTTGCCATTATGCCTAAATCCATCAATTTCATTATTATTTCAGATGGAGATTTTTCTACCTGTTCTGCATATTCATTAACCGTAATAGGTGCGGCTATAATTAAAATTGTTTCTTCAGGTTGAGGCTTTTCATTTTTTTTCTTTTTCTTGTCGGTTTTCTTTAATTTTTCAAGAGTATCAATGTCATTATCTTCAGCAATCTTTTTCTTCTTGATTTTTTGCTCTTCTTCATCCTTTATTTTTTTCGCCTTTAATTTTGCAACTCTTTCTAATTCTAATTCATCTTCATCCTTAATAGGGATTTCTAATGAATCGGGCGATAACTCCGATATGATTTTATGGGTCTCTTCATCCGTTAAAGTGGTCATATGACTTTTTACATCGATACCCATATCCGACAATAATTCCATCATTTCTTTACTGTTCAATCCTAATTCTTTTGCAAGTTCATATACTCTGTATTTCCCCATACAAACACCTCCTCATACTTGAAGCCGCATCACTCACTTAATTCTGAAATAATAGCCGAAGCAAAATTTTCATTTATTATTCCTAAAACACTTCTATTTTCCATTCCTACCCAATGGGATAAATCATCTTTATTACCCCAAATGAAATAGGTAATATTCTTTCGCACTGCCAATTCTGTAAATTTACCTTTTGTATTGTCTGAAGCATCCTCAGCAATAATGAGTAACTTTACTTTGTTTTTATCTAAATAATGTATGCATGTATTGTAGCCCGAAATCAAGCTTCCCGATTTTTTTGCAAGACCCAGCAGTCTAAATACTTTATCCTTCATTACCCATTAATTCTTCAAATACTTTATCTAATGCTTCTTTAGATATTTCTCTTTCGAGACTTCTTTCTATAGATTTTCTTTTTCTGGCGATTTTAAAGCACTCCGGATTATTACATAAATACACACCTCTTCCGGCCGCCTTTCCCGTCTTATCTAAGCTTAAATCGCCTTCTTTGCTGCATACAATTCGGATAAGCTCTTTTTTCGGTTTCGACTCCATGCATCCTACGCAGCGCCGCATAGGAATTTTCTTTACTTTCATGAAATCACTCCTCGTTACCGTTGATTATTCTTTTTCACTTTCATCTATATCGCTTAAAGCATCAAGGTCATCAGCAGCATTCTCCGAATAATATTGGGAATGACTTTTTATATCCATGCGCCAACCTGTCAATTTTGCGGCAAGACGCACATTTTGCCCTTCTTTGCCTATTGCTAAAGATAATTGATAATCAGGTACAATTACAGTAGCTGCTTTCTCACCCTCTTTAGGAATGACTTTCTCAACCTTTGCAGGACTAAGAGCGCTTGTTATAAGCTCTTCCGGGTCTTCACTCCAATTGATGATATCAATTTTTTCACCAAACAGTTCATCGACAATAACTTGAACTCTCGTTCCCTTATGTCCTACGCAAGCTCCAACAGCATCGACATTTTCATCAACGGAATAGACCGCCATCTTTGTTCTTGAACCTGCTTCTCTTGAAATACTTTTTATTTCAACAATACCATCATGTATTTCAGGCACTTCCAACTCAAAAAGCCTTTTAACCAGACCGGGATGTGAACGTGATACATAAACCTGCGGTCCTTTGGTTGTCTTTTTAACATCCATTATGTAGACTTTCAGTCTGTTGTTCATGACGTATTTTTCACCGGGTACCTGTTCAGTCGGCGCTAATATGCCTTCGGTTTTTCCAAGATTCACATAGACGATTCCTTTGGCGATCCTCTGTATTACTCCTGTAATAACCTCTGATTGCCTGTTTGAAAAATCCTCAAAAACAATACCTCTTTCTGCTTCTCTAATGCGTTGGACCACTACCTGTTTAGCGGTCTGTGCAGCAATTCTCCCAAAATCTTTAGGAGCTATTAATCTTTCAATAATATCATCCAACTCATAATTTGGGTCTATCGCTTTTGCATCTTCAAGAGATATTTCCAAAAAATCATTAGTTGGCTCTTCTACTACAGTACGTCTCGTGTAAACCTCAACTTCACCTGTATCACGATCGACACTGACTCTTACATTTTGCTGAGTACCATAATTCTTTCTGTATGCAGATACTAATGCAGACTCTATGGCCTCAATGAGCAAATCCTTGGAAACCCCTTTTTCCTTTTCGATCTGCTCAACGGCTTTAATAAACTCTCTATTCATTATTAAAATAACCTCCTTAAAAGATTACCGCTAATTTTACTTTTGAAACAATATCCCTCGGGATATTAATATTTTCTTGATTCTCATCTGAAAGAATAATGAAATTCCTTTCGAGACCTTCCAATACACCCGTAATTACCTTTTCCGAATTTATCGCCTTATATAAGAAAACCTCTACTATCCTGCCTTTGTACTTTACATAATCGGAGTCCTTAATAAGCGGTCGGTCTATCCCCGGTGAAGACACTTCCAATAAGTAATTTGTTTCTATAGGGTCAACCTCATCTAATTTCGAACTTAAATAATTGCTTACTTTTTCGCAATCATCTAATGAAATACCATCTTCTTTATCTATGTATATACGCAGAAACCAGTCTTTTCCTTCCTTCACATACTCTGCATCGAAAAGCTCATATCCATTTGCTATTAAAAAAGGATTCAAAATATCTTTTACAACTTCAATCACTTTCTTTTTACTCAATAAAATAACACTCCTTTTTTGATAAAATATGATTAAATATTTGTTTTTTCACTCTAATAGTAAAGAGTGGGCTCTTCCCACTCTTGCACTAAAAAAATCTAAGCTTTGGCAGTCTTTAGTATAGCACAATCGTAAATGTTATGCAACTAAAATAAAGATAATTGGTCTGAGAGAGGCAAATTTCTCAGAACCCCATGGTTTTCCAATGCCTCTATAGCTGTTTTGTTGAGTTTCGCTCTGTTTTTTAAGCTGTCTACTGAAGAAAACGGTCCCTTTGACCTTTCTGTGACAATGGCTAATGCTGCATTTTCTCCAAGTCCTTGTAATGATAAGAATGGCGGCAATAGCTTTTCTTCTTTTATTATAAAACGGTTTGCTTCTGATTCAGTAATATCCACAGGCATAAACTCATATCCCCGGCACAGCATTTCATAGGCTACTTCTAATACAGTACACTCATCCTTTTCCTTTTGCGTTGCATTATTGCCTTTGCTTTCGATTTCTTCCATCCTTTTTAGTATTGCCTTTTTTCCTTTAAATATTAAATCAGCATTAAAATCCGCTACTTTAGTTGTAAAAAACACGGCATAAAATGCCAGAGGATGATATACTTTGAAATACGCGATTCTGTAAGACATCATAACATAAGCAACTGCATGTGCTTTTGGAAACATATATTTTATACTCTGACAGGATTCAATATACCAATCCGGTACATTATTTTCTCTCATAACAGACACATCTTCATCACTAAGCCCTTTACCTTTTCTTACATTTTCCATTATTTTAAAGGCCTTTATGTTTGGAACGCCTTTTAGTATTAAATAATTCATTATGTCATCTCTGGTAGAAATAACATCCTTCAAGGCAGCAGTTCCGTTTAAAATTATATCCTGTGCGTTATTAAGCCATACATCAGTACCATGAGCAAGTCCGGCTATACGCACCAAATCAGAAAAGCTGGATGGAGAAGTATCAATAAGCATCTGCCTGACAAATTTTGTACCAAATTCAGGTATGCCTAAGCTTCCCAGTTCACATTTATAATTCTCATCTTGAATGTTCAATGATTTGGTAGATATAAATATTTCATTTACTTTTTCATCTTTAAGAGGAATGTCTTTCAGGTCTACATGGGTGATATCCTGCAGCATTCGAATAATTGATGGTACGTCATGCCCTAATATATCTAGCTTCAACAATCTGCCGCTGATAGAATGATAATCAAAATGAGTCGTTATGACATCGGATTTTGTATCATTTGCTGGATACTGTATAGGACAAAAATCATATATTTCTTTATCGTTAGGAACAACCATTATACCGCCGGGATGCTGTCCTGTTGTTCTCTTTACACCGGTACAACACTGGGATAACCTTTCAACCTCCCATTTGTTTACTTCCTCGTTTTTTTCTTCAAAATATTTTTTTACAAAACCATATGCCGTTTTAAAGGCTACGGTACCGATAGTGCCTGCTCTGAAAACTTTGTCCTTGCCAAAAAGAACTTCCGAATATTTGTGTGCTACCGGTTGATACTCACCGGCAAAATTCAAATCTATATCAGGCTCTTTATCTCCCTCAAATCCCAAGAATACCTCAAAAGGAATATCAAATCCGTCTTTATTATAAGGTGTACTGCATTGCGGACAATTTTTATCCGGCATATCTACACCGCAGCCGAATGCTCCGTCGGTAATAAATTCAGAATGCTTGCAGTTAGGGCAAACGTAATGAGGAGGCAAGGGATTAACCTCAGTGATAGAGCTCATTGTTGCTGCAAAGGATGAACCTACAGAACCTCTTGAGCCTACTAAATAACCATCTTCCATGGATTTTGCGACTAGTTTTTGTGCAATGACATACATGACGGCATATCCATTGGAAATAATGGAATTAAGCTCTCTTTCCAATCTTTGCTTCACTATTTCGGTCAGCTGTTCCCCATATATATCCTTGGCTTTTTTCCAGCACATCTCTCTCAGCATTTCATCCGAGCCATCTATGGAAGGCGGAAAAGTTCCGGATGGAATTGGGATAATATCATCTATGCTGTCACAAATTATTTCCGGATTTTCAATTACAATTTTTCTCGCTGTATCTTTATCTATATAATAGAATTCATCTAACATTTCATCTGTCGTACGCAAAAATAACTTAGCTTCATTTTCAATATCTGTATACCCCTGACCAGCCATAAGAATAGTCCTGTAAATAGAATCTTCCGGCTCCAAATAATGGGCATCTGATGTTGCCACTACAGGCTTACCGTATATATCCCCTAAATGAATTATTTTTCTGTTGATCTCCTTAAGTTCCTCTATATCTCTTACCTGCCCTCTATCTATAAGAAATTCATTATTTCCTAAAGGCTGAACCTCCAAATAATCATAAAAGCTTACCAGCTCTTCCAGCTCTTCCATAGACCTATTCTTTAATACACCTTGATATATTTCTCCGGCTTCACATGCCGACCCGATGATAAGCCCTTCCCTATGTTGAATCAACAAAGATTTCGGAATCCTTGGTTTTTTATAAAAATAATCTAAGTGAGAATATGAAATCAATTTATATAAATTCTTCAAGCCTATACTGTTTTTCACCAGAATAACGCAATGATATGAATCCAATTTCTTGAAATCCATTTTTTTATTATTTAAATTGATTTGAGCCAGCTCTTGTATACCATCTTTTTTCAATATTTCAAAGAGCTTTAACATAATTTTGCCCGCTGTCTCAGCATCATCATCAGCTCTATGATGATTTTTCATAGATATATTCAAACTTGAAGCAACACTTTCCAATCTGTATTTTTTTAAATCAGGAAGAAGAAGTTTTGATAATTTAATGGTATCGATTACTTCATTAGAAAAAGCTATGTTCCTGTGCGAACATGCTTCTTGAATAAAAGACACATCAAAAGACGCATTATGCGCTGCTACTGGAAGGTCTCCTACAAAATTCAAAAAGTCTTCTAAAACCTCATCTATCGCAGGCTGTCCTTTTACCATTTCATTTGTAATTCCTGTAAGCTGTGTAATCTCCATAGGAATATTTCTTTTTGGACGTACCAACGAATGAAACCTGTCCGTAATATGAAAATTCTCTATCTTGACTGCACCTATCTCGATTATTTCATTACTACGGGATGATAATCCGGTAGTTTCAATATCAAAGGCAACATAAGAATCTTCAATACGCAGTCCTTTAGGAAACATAGATTTTTGAGCGTCATCATCTATTAGATATCCTTCAACGCCATATATTATCTTTACACCATGTTTTTTACCTGCGCTCATAGCGTCCGGATATGCCTGAACAACACCGTGATCCGTTATGGCTATAGCCTTATGCCCCCACTCTGCTGCTTTTTCGATGAGCTCGGTAGTATCCATCAGGCCATCCATAGCACTCATTTTTGTATGCGCATGCAATTCTATTCTCTTATTATTTGATGTATCCCTCCTGACATCACGAACAACCTTAACGAGATCTTTTGCCATAATAACGATAGATTTATCAAAGGAATCAAAATTTGATGAACCCTTTACTTTAACAAAATCCCCGATATCAATACTCTCATTCAAGGCATTATACTTTTCTTCATTCAGAAATAATTTGATGCAAATAGAATCCGAAAAATCTGAAATAATCAGCGTAACCAGCTTTTTATTATTTTTTATATCCCTTGAGGACTTATTAAAA
>JAAYPU010000396.1 GCA_012519645.1 Clostridiales bacterium
ACTCTTCATCTTCGCTTGTAAAATGTCCTCCGTTATTCTTATTAATGATCTGGATAACGCCTATCGTTTCATCCATATACTTAACCGACATTGTAAGCATTGCTTTTTGCTTAAATTCTATTTTTTCTCCTATATCCTTGCGAAATCTCGGGTCATTATTCACGTCTTTCAAATTTAATGTTTTACCTTCCAGCGCAACCCAACCGGCAACCCCTTCTCCAAGCTTCAGACGAATTTCCTTGACCTCATTACTTTTGTCTCCTAATGCCACTTCAAACCAAAGCTCTCCCTTTTCCTTATCTATTAAGTATAAGGAGCTTGCTTCCGCATCCATTTCCTTTTTTACTATTTCCATTATTTCTTCTATAAGCTTTTTAATTTTAATATTGGAAGTGATTTTTTTCCCGATATCATACAGCTTGCTCATTTTCTCTATTTTTTTATTCTTTTGGATATTCATGTACAGCAAAATGATAAAAGCTGCAAGAAGTATGACCGTTAAAATCATTAATACTCTTTCCATGATATAGATTTACTCCCCATTAATTATAATTAGTGCGTTGTATTCCGGAAACCACTTTATATACATACCTGTCAGCTGACTGAGGTTATTGCTTAGCATATATGTCCTATTCTGATTTATAAAGATTTTAGTATTATTCACAATCAACGATTTATTCATTGTTCCTTTAGTGAGCATAACTTTTCGCTCTGATTGGGACCATGTAACCTCAGCACCCCATTTTTCCAATATGAATCGTACAGGAATATATACTTCCCCATCCTTTATCAAAGGTTTCGCATCGGGAAAAACAATTTTTTCTTTATTTTGCCACACTTGTATCTCTGATGTCTTTTCAAGAGTTAATCCGCTTAAAAATGCAGTCTCATCCGGTATCATGACAGGATTATTGATATCTACCGGAACAGACCTAATGGCATTATTCCACATATCGGAAATATAAAGAATGCCGTCTTTATATGCTACATCTACAGGGGTGTTAAGCCTTGCAGTTTGGATAGCGCCATTTACAAAGCCTGACGTACCTCCGCCTAATACAGTAACCACTGTCTTATCCGGTTTTACGGCGCGTATTCTATGATTCCAGGTATCTGCAATAAACATAGTTCCATTGTCCATTATTTTAAAGCCTTTGGGAAAGTTAAACCTGGCGATATCGGCTGTTCCGTCCTGATATCCTCCCTGCCTGTAGGAAGTATCCTCCATCATCTCTCCCAAAGCTCCGGCATATGTTTCAACTTTGCCGCCTTCGATCTTTCTTACAAGATGATTGCCGCTGTCTAAAACATAAACAATGTCTTTATAGATTTCAACATCAGCCGGCTCATTGAATTTAGCATTTGCCGCCGGCCCGTCCTCATATCCGCCTGCTGCGCTTTGCTTTCCTGCATATGTTGTTACATCCCCGTTTGGGGTAATCTTCCGTACACAGTTATTCAAGGTATCTGCAACATAAATGTTATCCTTTGAATCCACTGCCAGCCCCGAAGGCATATTGAACATAGCGGCAGAGGCTTTGCCGTCCTGATACCCTGCCTTACCGTTGCCTGCAAAGGTATAAACCTGACCGTTTGTTATTTTTCTTATGACATGGTTCAGGGTGTCGGAAACGTAATAGTTGCCCTTGCTGTCTCTAACAATATCTCTCGGTTTATTGAAATATGCTTTGGCTGCCTGTCCGTCAACAAGACCTCCGACAGGGTTATTATAGCCATCCGTATATTCCGAAGTCCCTGCCAGAGTGGATACCTGACCGTTTTTAACCTGCCTTATCCTGTTATTATTTGAATCTACTATAATCATTCCTGCACCGTCAAATATAATGCCATAAGGTGCATTGAGCTTGGCATCCTCCAGCTTGTCGTCAGCATATCCTGCATTCCCTTTACCTGTATATGTGGTTACTGAATTTGCGTCTGCTGACGACAATATAGGAACCGCAGTTATTATGAAAATAATCATTATACAAACTAAGGTTTTCCTTTTCATCATACATCCTCCATCTTATCAAACTTAATTCCGCTCATATCTAATATGCCTCCACACGCAACCAGCTATAATAATCATCATCACTCACATAGTATGCAATAACTTCATGGTTCTCATCATAAACGGCAATGGCATAACCATACCATCCTAACTCCAACTCTTCTACTTCTGTTCCATCATCGCCGATTTCAATTACTACACCATTTACCTCATCATATGCAGGCAACTCGTTAAATATCTGATCAATTCCAGCTATATATGCAATTACCTTATCCACGGTTTTCCCCGTCGCCTCTTCTATGGCTTGCTTTTGATTTTGCGTCATGATAAACCGTATCCTTCCATAGTCATAATAATAGCCAAATGCATAATAGTCATATCCTAATTCGTACTCAGGATTTCCCAACTCATCCTCATCATAATAACCTCTGTTCAAAATGGGAACAGGTATCTGCACTTCCACTCTTTCACTTTCATTTAAGCGAATGAAACCTTCTCCATTCTCTATCGGATACCCTGTTTCATCTAAATAAACCTCCTGTGCTGTAACATAAATAGCTGACAACGTTCTGTCAAAGCCATCGTCAAAAGTAAAACATGCAGGTCCTTCTCCGATATCCTCTTCACCTAACAGGTTTCCTCCCTCCGGAGAGTCGTATATACGTACCTTTACTGGATAATCATACGTATTTCCATATATATCTCCACTGTTAACTATAACTTCATCTTGACCGATAAGATTATTGTAAATTGTTATATATTCGAGATATGGAGGTATGCTTTCATCTTCACCAACCACTTTTACATTGACTATTATTCTGCGTCCGCTCTCTAACCCGCCTATAATTTCAATAGTTCCTGTACCCTCTGTAATCAATGACGAACCATCGCATCCAATCAAAGCCGCCCCCTCGCTAAAAGCGTATTCTCTGGTCAATCCATAAAGCGCTCCGCCAAACCTTATTTCCGCATAGTCAAAAACATTGAAAGCTTCATCGCCTTCACTATCCAGTTCCAGCCAAAATTCTAATGGATTGCTTCCTACACGAATTACTTTTGGCATAGCAGTAATTTCAAGAGGTTCTGATTCATTAACAAATGTATATAGCCATATCTCTTCATCCCCTCCATCTATCCAGTTTCCGCAAACATCTATTACCATATTCGAATAATAACCAATCCCGATTTCAAAATCTGGTTCACCATTATGTTCTACCGGAGGGAAGTCATCAGGGAACTCAATCAGCGCGACAGCAGGATAATCCGGATATTCTGGGTCATCCAGAAGCCATGAAAGTCCGAATCCATATAATCCGTCAGAAACACTTATTGATGAAAACAAATCGTCTGCCTCTGAGATAGCTGTTGTGGAAGGATGCAAGGACTGGTCAAACCCGATAACAAATCCATATATATATTCCTCATCCATAATAGGGGGCAATAATGTGCCTCTCGGTCCAATATCCATTATTTTTCTATTTGCACTGTTTTCTGAAAGACCCTCTAAAGGAACTACTATATCAGTCTTAAAGTAATAATCCATTCCATCTATGTTGTTATTAGATACTTCCAGAACAGTATTATCATAATACCAATTGAATTCAAGACCTCCCATGTAGCCCCAGACGATATTGTTCTTAATGCGGCTCTCAATTAATTTTATCGAATATTCATTCAGAGATTCAGTAAATTCAAAGGTTATACTCTCACCAGATTCAATTTTAGATGCATGGTAGCCTGTAGATAGTTGTTTTTTAATATCCGGCGCAGCAATTGTCACTGAAACGGTAAACTGTTTTTCCGCTGAGATATATCCGTCCGCTGACGCAGAAACTGTAATTGTTGCCGTTCCGATTCCTACAGCCTCAATGTCAAAATATTTTACACCTTCCAATTCATACATTTCCAGTATTTCTACCACATCGGTATCGGATGACATTACCGAAACGGAAACTGCGGCTGGTGTAGCAGACACCTGTATAGCCCGATCATCATCTACTTCCATTTCAATATCGTCAAAATCTGCAATTAATACTGACGGTTGAGTTACGGTAACAGTAAACTGTCTTTCAGCAGAGGTATATCCGTTCGCCGACGCGGATACTGTAATGGTTGCCGTCCCCACTCCTATAGCCTCAATGTATAAATAGTTTCCATCCCTTTCCACTAAAGCTACACCTGTAGGTGACGATATCACCGAAACGGAAGCCCCAGCAGGCGTAACGGAAAGCGGTATTTCGCGTTCTTCCCCTGCTGCCATTGTAATATTATTGATATCGGTAATTACTATAGACGGAACTGACTGAGCCGGCGGCTCATATCCGTAATCGTCGTCATCATTATTGCCGGAATCAAATATGATGTTTTGCTGCTGATTATTTATACCGTTATTATTATTTTCTTCCTGCTCCTGCTTTTTCTGTTCAATTACTTCATCCAACTGCTGTAGTATTTCCGGATCGATTCCTTCCGGATTTCTTTGTATGCTTTCTAAAACCATTATATCCAAATCGTTCAGGTCTACCGGCTGAACAGTCAATCCGCTGTCATAATCCAATACTTCACCGATAGTCAGCTGTTCATTTGCATTTAAGAGAGCTTCCAGCTCCTCTCCGGTTATACCGTCTGCTTCAGTATCTATTGCTATGGCATATAATTGACCTTCCAATACGGCAATGTATGTATCCGTACCTTCCAGTGCAACAAAGAATTGAGTTCCTCTTACACCCATAACTGTAGTAGGTGTTTTGACCTCATATTTAGATCGTACATTAAGTTTTTTCTTGATTTTAGTAAATATTTTTCCAGCCTGAAGTCCTAAGCTTGTCTGGTCATCTCCTTCTTCTAAGGAGCCTCTGAGTTCGCTGATAGTCATGCTGGTATTTTTGCCTACTTCGACTTCTTTATCATCATCTATTTGAAGAAGTGCCCATGAGTTTCCTCCTGTAACAACCCTGTCCCCTTCTGCTAATCCCATTCCTTTAAAAGCGTTGAACCCTTTTTCTCCTCCCGCTTTGAATATCTCTACCGCACCTTTAAAATCAGTCAGTTTTGCCGCACGCATTGTATCGGCAGCAGCTGAAAAGCTTGTACTGGCAATAAGCAGTACTATGCTCATCCAAATCAAAATGCTTCTTTTAGTCAAACTACGCATCGAACTTCACACTCCCTTTTCAACATTAATTTTTATTCCATCTACTTGATATGCAGAAATGCCTTTCTCTTTTCCTTTTACTTTTATCTCTCCCAGTGGCGTCGCATCTATTTTATCTTTAACCAGCTCATAGGTGGATTGGCTGATAATGATTTGACCGGGTTTAGCATTGCTTTCAAGTCTTGCAGCCGTGTTAACGGTATCACCTATGGCTGTATAATCCATTCGGAATTTTGCTCCAATGTTTCCGATTATGGCATGCCCTGTATTTATTCCTATTCCGAATTGAACGCTTTTGCCGAATTTTTCCTCCAATTTTTTTTGCAATGTTTCAGAACCGTTTTTCATGCTTAAAGCGGCTTGCACAGCTTTAAAAGCGTGATCTTCCAAATCCAGCGGCGCATTAAAAATAGCCATAGTTGCATCCCCGATAAATTTATCCAATGTTCCATCGTAATCAAAAATAGATTGAGCACATAGATTTAGATATTCATTTAGAATTTCAACGACCTCTTCAGGCTCTACTTTTTCGGATAATGGAGTAAAGCCTCTGATATCCACAAATAAAACGGATATTTCTTTGCGGCTTCCGCCGAGCTTAAGCCCTTCTTCGCCTTTGATCAGTATCTGTTCAACAACCTGCGGAGCAACGTATTTCCCGAAAACGTCCGTTATTCTTCTTCTTTCAATTTGTTCCTGAATATATTTATATATGAGGGTCAAAAGGTAGGTGAGCACTGTCAAAACAACGGGATAGATTAACTGCAGTATAAATCCCCTGCTGAAAATAAGCTTTGCTATCGAGATGTAAGCAATACAGCTTACAATCATTAGAAGTGCAGAATGAAGCGGTTTGAGCCTTTTGTGTATGCAATATCCCAAAATACCCAGGAATATCAATATTATTATATTAATAACCGGATGAACTTCCTGTCTGTAATTCTTATATAATAAAGTCTGAATAGCATTCGCATGGACCTCCACACCATACATTGGCTGCTGATGATCGAGAGGAGTCATATATGTATCCTTTGCAATACCAACGGTATAAGGTCCGATAAGTACAATCGCATCCTCAAAGTATTCAGGCGGAATACTTCCGTCTAACACAAGGTGAAACGGGATGGCCTCATATTGTCCTGGACCGCCTACATAGTCTATATAAAATCTATTCCCCCCCAATAAAGGGACATCCATTTCGGGGTAATACCCTTGAGTCTGCTTTATATATTCACTATATACAGCCCAATCAAAGCTGTTGATTTGTCGTTCGTTATAAGTAAAATACAATAGCCCTTTTCTCATAATGCCATCGCCATCAAAGCCAAATGAAATACTTTCACTTCCATCAGCAAACCCGTTGATATGTCCCAATACAGAATTGCTTTTTAGGATGCTTATCGGTTCATAAAGATTTACGGCCTCCATATTATCAAGCCTTGTATATGTATCAAATTCTCCGTAAACAGGCAATACCACTCTGCCAAAAGACTTCATTGCTTCAGCAAAGGCTTTGTCATATTCAGGATTATTGGTCTCTTCGGAAAAAAGCACGTCGATTCCTATTACAGCAGGATTTCCTTTAGACAGCATATTGATAAGATCCGCATAAAAATATCGCGGCCACGGCCATTGTCCTAAATCAGCAAGGCTCTCATCATCAATAGCAATAATTTTGATGTTTGTATCCGGACTATCAGGAGACTCAAGTAAAGAATCCTGTAGATTACCTTCTACTTTTTCAAAAGAATTGTAATATGAGAATATAGAAAATAATAGTACCATGAGGATAATAAGATAAATAAATTTTATCTTCACAATAACACCCCTTAAGTATATACCTCTCACTTATTTTCTGTTTTATCTTCATAGTATAACAATATTTGCTAATATTCAACGAAATTTAACAGGCTTTGTTAAAATTATACAATTTAATACATATATTTATGCAAACAAAAAACTCATGAGCATAAATCTCACAAGTTCAAAATGAATAAAGATATTAGCTTATGTTCATTATCTGTTAATTTCTTTCATTATAACTTCTGTATTGCCTTCAAAAGTATAAAAATACGGCATATTATTATACATGACAAGAATGAACGGTTTTTCCTGACTTAGCAAGAAAATAAACACTTCATTAACTGACATTATGCCCTGGTCTGTCAACCAGTGATTTTTAGTCCGCACCGAAGGCTCTAAGGGAACTTTGATAATATATCCATCTCTGGGCATTGGTTTGATTTTAACGTATACACCCGTTATATTCTCTAAAATATTTACTACTTCATTTTGTATAATTTCATTTGACGGTATTTTTTTTACCACTGTGGATGCGCCAATATCAAATATTTCTACATCTTTATAATCGTTTATATTGATTGAGGAAATAAAAGAAATAGCGTTAGTGGAATCCAGTTGATTTGCAACACACATAAAAGAATCAAGCTTTGCCGAGAGTTTTTTGTTTTGATTATAAATGAGAAAATTGAAGCTTAAAGATATAATTAAAAGAATAGCAAATATAA
>JAAYPU010000397.1 GCA_012519645.1 Clostridiales bacterium
TATGGTTGTTGAACCGATATCTACTCCAAATCTTAATATTTCTCTTTGTTTCATATGCTTCACTCCGACAGAGTTATAATTAATATTGTAAAAATACCTCGAGCATAATACCCGGGGTTAGAAAAAGAATTTCAACATACTCATTATAACCTATTTGTTGAAAATAGGAATATATATATTAATATTTTTATATTAAATTTTGACAACAATTTTATTTCACTATATTTACTTTATCCTATACCTTTTATCGATTCATCTTGTTAATTCATTAACTTTACATTTAATGCACATATTATATTTAATTGTGGTATAATTTACCGTATAATGACAATATAATGTAAAATTCGACAAACCTGTAAAAAGTCTTGGGGGATTATTGGAGGATGCGATGAAGATAAATCACAAAAACGTTTTTATGGGATTAAAAAAACATTGGGAAATAGCAGCTTTATTCATATTTTCATTTCTTTTATTTTTTTTAGCAATAATATACAAAGATTTATTCGATAAGATTATGTCTGTTGCAACATTTCTGACTTGGCATAGTCTTTTTGAATTTATAAGTATATTTGCTGCCTTTTCAATATTCATCGTCACCTACTATACGTATGAAGAAAGCAAAAATATCCGTATGATTATTTTTGCTTCTGCATTTCTCTTCATGGGAATATTAGATGTTTTTCACACACTAAGCTATAAGGGCATGGCTGATTTCTTTGTTCCAAATACAAGTGCCGACAGAGCAACCACTTTTTGGGTTTTATCGAGGCTGATTGGAAATATAGGCCTCCTGATCGGTGTCTCCTTTCCTAAAGACAAGATAAGTAAAATAAATAAATCTTTGTTTATTATTCCTGTACTCATCCTTGCCATATCCATATTTATATCAGCTACATACTATCCAGGTTTTATACCTCCTATGTTTATTGAAGGATATGGTTTGACTAATTTTAAAATTTTCTTGGAATTAATGGTTATTCTCATAATGATAATAATACTTATTAAAGTTATAGAAGAATATAAATCGACCAATTTAAAGAAAGAATATTTATTTAGCATGGGTATCTTGCTTAGTATATTCAGTGAACTTGCCTTTATAGGCTATGCCTCAGTTTATGATGCGTATAACTATCTGGGACATTTTTATAAGCTTATAGCATTCTTTATATTATTTAAATCTATTTACACTGAAAATGTAAAAATGCCATATCATGAAATAAAAAGCAAAGAATGCGTTATTAAGGCAGTCTGAAAAACTGGACTTATTGGTTAAAGAAAGAACAAAAGACCTCGAAGAAATAAATAGAAAATTGCTGATGGATCTGGAATATGCTAGAGAAATGCAATGCTCATTTTTGCCATCAATAATGCCCACTGATATTGCCCTGTCCTTTCACTCTTTTTATTTACCGGCTGAGCGCTTGAGTGGTGACTTTTATAATATAATTGAACTTGATAAAAATAATATCGCCATTTATATAGGAGATGTGGCAGGACATGGTGTTTCCGCAGCTATGCTTACTGTTTTTGCTCATCAAAATATGAAGCATTTAACGGAATCGAAATCCGTGAAAATTATTTCACCGCCGAATCATATCATGAAAAATATTTATAAATCCTTTAACGAAACACGATTTAATGAAGAAACCTATATTGTCATGCTTTATGGTATATATAATATTAAAAACAAAAGGTTTACGTATTCATCAGCAGGTATTAATGTACCCCCTTTAATCGTTAAAAAAACCGGTGAAATCATGGAGTTGGATACTCAAGGACATGCTATTTTTAAACTCGGCAAATTTTTCTCCCCTATCTTTGAAAATAAGGTTGTTCAGCTGGAACAAGGAGATAAAATGCTTTTTTATACCGATGGATTGGTTGAAATAGAAACCACATCCGGCGACAGATACCGCAATTACTTTTACAAAACCATAAAAGAAAATTACTTCTTAAAGGCATCTGATTTTTCAGATACAATTATTAAAGATTTCTATGATCATATAGGTGATGAAAAGAAACTAAAAGATGATGTGACATTTTTATTGATAGAAATACAATGAGGGAATTTCAGTTTTAAATTCCCTCAAATTAAGAATGAAGAATGAAGAATTAAGAATGAAGAGTTAAGGTGGCTTTTGCAAAAGGTTGCAAAAGGATGATTTTATTATATCCGTCTTATCTTGTTGAACGACTGCTGCGAAATAAAAAAACACTGATATCTATCAGTGTTTTTAACTATATGTAATGAGCAAGTCTATAAGCCGAGTTCTGTATCTGACAGCCATCTATCTAGGCTTATTGTTGCCAATAAGCTCA
>JAAYPU010000398.1 GCA_012519645.1 Clostridiales bacterium
AAAAATATATAAAGCATATCTTCGATGAAATATCCAACCATGGAACGCCTACATATAAAAGAATATACGGAGATTGGACAAAACCACAGATGTCATCATGGAAAAATGTGCTTCTTAATTATTCTATCAGCCCAATACAGCAATACAGCTATACGACAGGAAAAAATGCGACGGATGCTGCTTTAATAATTGATGCAATGGATATTCTCTATTCAAAAAATGTGGATGGCTTTTGCATCGTGTCAAGTGACAGTGATTTTACAAAATTAGCAGCACGGCTAAGAGAAGCAGGGATGTATGTTATAGGTATGGGAGAGAAGAAGACACCTGTCCCGTTTATTTCAGCATGTGAAAAGTTTAAATATCTTGAAGTGTTGGCATCCATGGTGTCAGATCCTGAAAAGGTAGATAACAAAAAGAAAGCCGCGGGACTGAAAAAACAAAATATCGGTATGAGCCTGGATAATCTGATTGAAGTAATAAAAGTAATTATTAACGAAATCTCGGATGAGGACGGGTGGGCTTTTTTAGGAGAACTGGGAAATGTGCTTAATAAAAGATATCCTGACTTTGACACCAGAAATTATGGATTTACCAAGCTGACGCCATTTTTGTCATCTCTAAAGCATTTTGAAATACGCTCAACACGAAATAAAAGCAATCCGAGTATAAGTCTGAAATATATACGGAATAAAGAAAAAGAGTAAATAAATAAAAGAAAGTGAGTTCAAGTGGAAAAGAATAATATTATTAAACTTATAGAAGAGTCCGGATATCTCCCTAAGATACCAAAATCTTTTGGTGAAATATTTTACCCTCTTCTTAATCCATATGACTACAGTATAAATGAATATATTGAGAAGCTTTCTGAATACCCGGAGCTTGAGGCTGCTTTTGTAAATGTGCTTAATCATAATTCAAAGAAAAAGAGCATAGAAAATATTAAGGATGCAATCGTTTTTCTTGGAGCAAAGAATGTCAGATTGATCGTAATAGCATATATGACGCGGTTATTACTTCCTGACAGCAAAGGCAGGGCTCAAATATTTGAGAGTAAAACCTATTGGAAGCATTGCATAGGAACCTCCATCTGCAGTTATATGCTGGCAGAAAAGACAGGTTTAAGCGATCCGGACAAGTTATTTACTTATGGACTGATACATGATATCGGAGTGACGGTTTTGGATATTTGCCTTCCTGAATATCTGGATAAAATTTATTTGAAGCAGAAAAACGGCTTGCACCAAATAGCTGCGGAAAAAATTGTTTTAGAAGGGATAACTCATTCGGAAATAGGTTCATGGATATGTGATGAATGGGGTTTGCCGGATGAAATAGCAGAGGTAATAGCTTTTCATCACAGCCCGTTTTTATCTAAAAAAAATATAACCGAAACAAAAATAATGCACCTGGCTGACTCAATAAGTACAAATTATTATGAAAAGTTATTAGGGAATAAGACTACATTTATATTTTCTGAAAAGGTTATGGAATCTTTAGGTATTACCAAAGAATATATTAATGATATTGTTATGAAATTACCCTATGAGGTAGAAAAGGTTATTCAAAAGATAAATTTTGATCTTTAGAAGCTTCATCTTTGGCTTTTTCACCGTTGTTACGTAATGTTAAAAGGCATACGGAAAAAATAACAATTATGCCTCCCGCAAGCTGAATAGTGGTAACGGTCTCATGCAGAAAAAAGAAGCTGGATATAACAGTGATAACAGGAACAAAGTTTACAAAAAGGACTGTTATCATAATACCTAAACGGTTTAAAGCAAATATATATAAGAAATAGGCTGCCGCAGAACAGCACAATCCTAAAAACAAGACATTCCCGAGTATAACACCTTCGAATACACCTTCCTTGGGAAAATTGGCAATTGCAAAAGGTGCTAAAGCAATGGTTCCAAACAAAATCTGATAAAAGGTAATAGTTAGACCGGAGTAATTTTCATATAGAGGTTTAATGACAAAGTTGGCAGTGACCCAAGATATTGCAGCTCCGAACATAAAAATATATCCAAGAAAATGCCCTGAAAAATCAACTCCGGATGAATTTCCGCATACTATTAGAAATACTCCTATTAGAGACAATAAAACACTTACTGTTTTTCTCGCTGTGAGTTTAGCCTTATTGATGATGCAGTCACCCACAAGTCCAAAGACCGGAACCGAACCTATAATCATGGAAGCCAAAGAAGCAGATGTCAGCTTGATTCCGTTATTTTCAAAAGTAAAATAGAGAGCAACACCGATGATGCCTGCAGAAGCAAACCGAGGCACGTCTTTTATTTTTATTTTTTGCGCTTTTCCGGTGAACACAAAAAGAATAAATAATGCTATAGAAGCAATAAAAAATCTTGTGAATGCCAATGTCCAGGGAGTAAATACCGTTAATGCAACTTTGGAGCTCATATATGATATTCCCCAGAAAAAGCAAGTGATGGAAATAGCGATAATAGCTGTCAGATTATTTTTCAAAGTGTTTGTTCTCCTTCTGCCCGTTTTTTAAACATCTTTATTAAGTATAATTCTTTTATCACAGTATATCAATCTAAATAGTTAATTGCGAAATTTCATTATAAACGTTAGGGACGGTACTTTTTAAACGTTAGGGACGGTACTTTTTGTTTACCTTAGCCATTACAGACTACAAGCGCAAAGAATGGCTGATAAACCTTCCTCTGTGGGCAATAGAATCCGTCGGGAAAATACGATAAATTTTTAAAAGACATTCCTTTGGAATGTCTTTTTTCCTTAACTCTTAGTTCTTAGTTATTAGTTCTAAAGAAGTATCTGATAAAGAAGAGCTGATAGAATACCGCCTATAACTACCAGCGTCAGATTCAGGTTGAGTAACGCAAGAATTAAAGCTGCTATGCCGCCTGCTATGGCAGAAGCCAGGTTTCCGGTAGAGGTAAGTATCCCCGGGAATATGAGGGCTCCGAGTACAGCCGGAGGGATAAACTGTAAGAACCTGTCTAAAAAAGGGGGGAGCTTGATATCCCTTAATAAAACCAAGGGAAGCATTCTTGGAATGTACGTTG
>JAAYPU010000399.1 GCA_012519645.1 Clostridiales bacterium
CATGGAAGAAAATACTCCACGATGTCATGGAACATACCAATTAGTGATTAGTGGTTAGGGTTTAGGGCTCTATCAACTGATAACTGATAACTGATAACTAATAGTTTAGGTTGACTTTGTTTTGCAAAGTCTACATTATTTTCTAAAAATGATATTTGAAAAAATATTGTGAAATTAGTTTTAACAAATTTCTTCATTATCTTTCAGTTGTCAGTTTTCAGTTCTAATTATCAATTTTCCATTATCAATTAACGAGACCTACGCCGGACTCCGGACCTCGGACCATTAACCCGACATCTGAGACCTGAGACCAGATACCTGAGACCTTATAGAATAAATCGTTCGATGTCGCGGAATGTAACCAATAACGTCAATCCAATAAGAATGACAAATCCTATAAAATGAATATATCCTTCCTTGTCAGGATCGATTCTTTTACCCGTGATCCCTTGGGCAATTAGTATGATGAGTCTTCCGCCATCTAAAGCAGGAAAAGGAAGTAAATTCACGATCCCAAGATTCATACTTATCATAGCAGTGAAACTGATAACAGAAACCAAGCCCATCCTGGCTGCCTCTCCTACTAAATGAAAAACGCCTACCGGACCTACTACATCAGCAGTAGAAGACTGTCCTCTGAAAAGTCCTATAATGAATTCCAGCATAAGACCAATCATAGCAAAAGCCAATTTGAAGCCTTCTGAAATAGATTTAAATAAGGAATGCTCTAAATGTGCCGCAACTCCAATGCTGCGTTTGCCATTTTCGTCTGTATTTACTTTGGAAGTGAAGCTTTGTATCTCATTATTTCTTTCAATTGTAATCTGAATTTCATCCTTTGTGGTTTTACCTATGGCATTCAGTACATCCTGCCAGGAATCAATAGGCTGACCTTCTATTTCTAAAATGACATCACCCTTTTGAAGTCCTGCCATTTCAGCAGGATTTCCCGGGATGACTTCTTCTATTTCATTTACAGGAAAACCCATCATAAATACTAAAAAAATCAAAATGACAATTGCAAAAATAAGGTTCATCAGAGAACCGGATGCTAATACAAATATCCTCGCAGGTATTGACTTGTTATTAAAGCTTCTTTCATCAGAAGAGTCTTCATCTTCGCCTTCTAATTTTACATAGCCACCCAAAGGAAATAATCTTATAGAATATTCGGTTTCACCTTTCTTCTTTTTGAATATAGGAGGCCCCATTCCCAGGGCAAATTGATTTACTCGTATTCCTACAGATTTAGCTGCTGCCATATGACCCAACTCATGTAAAGAAACCAATATTCCAAATACTATTATTGCAGCAATGATTGTTAAGAACATTCCACCAACACCCTTTCTCTAATATCTTTGTCGATCTCTATAATGTCATCTAATTGTAAATTCCATATAGGATTATGTTTCTCCATTATTTTTAATATATTATTCTGAATATCTAAAAATTGAATTTTTCTTTCTAAAAAAAATCTTACCAATACTTCATTGGCTGCATTCAACACAATAGGATAGCTTCCGCCTTTACTTACGGCGTCATATGCCATCTGCAGTGTTTTGAAAACGGTTTTTTTCGGGGTTTCAAAGGTAAGGGAGCCTATTTTAGTTAATTCAAGTTTTTCAAAACCGCTCCTAATTCTGTCAGGGTAGGTTAATGCATATTGGATGGGTATTTTCATATCCGGTACGCCTAACTGGGCAAGAACAGAACCATCAACAAACTCTACCATAGAATGGATAATGCTTTGGGGATGTACTATCACTTCTATATTTTCAGCAGGTATATCAAAAAGCCATCTTGCTTCAATTACTTCCAGACCTTTATTCATCAAGGTAGCTGAGTCTACAGTAATTTTGTTCCCCATAGACCAATTTGGATGCTTTAAAGCATCTTCAAGCGTTACTTGTTTAAGCATCTCCAAGCTATATCCTCTGAAGGGTCCACCGGAGGCAGTTAATTTGAGGGTTTTGATATTTCTATGTTCGCTTCCCTGCAAACATTGAAAAATAGCGCTGTGCTCGCTATCGACAGGTATCATCTTCACACCATGTTTCTCAACCAAATCCATTATCAGACCGCCGCCTGCAACCAAGGTCTCTTTATTTGCCAAGGCTATATCTTTACCGGCTTCTATGGCAGCATGGGTAGGAACTAAACCAATCATGCCCACAAGTGAATTTAAAGTTATATCATTTCCCGAGTCCTTTGCAGCGGAAATAATGCCTTCAATACCATAAAGAACATCCGTATTTTTAAATAATTTCTTCAATCTTATTGCATCTTCCTCTTTTGATACGGCTGCAATTTTGGGATTGAATTCCTTGATTTGTTCAGCTATTAAATCAATATTATGTCCGGCGGTCAGTGCTGTCACCTGAAATAAGTCTTTATTATTGCGAATGACTTCCAGCGCCTGTGTTCCGATAGAACCCGTCGAACCAAGTATTGCAATCTTTTTCATCTTCAAAAACTCCGTATTTAGAAAGTGATTAGTGATAAGTGATTAGTGGTTAGTGATAATTGTAGAATTTGACACAGTCAAATTCTTTCATTAACTGTTATCTCTTATTTATTATCTCTTAGCCGGTTTTCTGACCAGAGACCTGAAATCATGACCTACATTATAAAAAGTACAGTATAGTAATACACTACCGGTGCTGTAA
>JAAYPU010000400.1 GCA_012519645.1 Clostridiales bacterium
TCTATGACCTTATTCTTGAGACTGTGTTGTGTAAGAGTGGCACTGTCTTGATTGCAAGAAACGAATACCCGGTACAACTGATGAAATCAAAATTCCTTAAGCTTCATTCCGGGCATATTGAGTATGTGGTGGATTGTCTTAAGGGGAATACATCAAAGGTTCGCAATATCAAGAAATATCTGTTAGCAGCATTGTTTAATGCTCCGACGACGATCAGCGGATATTATCAGGCAGAGGTAAATCATGATATGCCAGAGTTTGCGATGAGATAAGTAATGTGTATGGAATGTTACTCATACAGACAGTTTGTCTGATACTGAATACATATTGACAAATGATGCGACATTAATATATAATTTGTTTATCGTGGAGTTATAAAATAGTTTTGCGGAGTAAGATACGCTACGAAAGGTTTAAAGAGGACTAATTAGAATGATAAATAAAAAAGAAAATAAAAACGAACTCCGGGAAATATTGAGGAATGAATTGCCTGTTTTACGAGCAAAGGCAAAAGTATCACAAGATGATGTGGCCAAAATGCTTGGAATATCAAGGCAAACCTATAATTCATATGAAACGGGTAAGCGGATAATTCCGATAGTGACACTATTAGCATTAATTGCTTTTTTTCAAAATAATGAAAATACGAAAAGTATGTTATTTAGTATCGAAGGATTAGAAGAAAAATTACAATATATGATAAACATTCAAACAGAAGAAAGGTAACAGGAACTATGGAAAGCAGAGTCAAAGAGTATCAAGAATTGTATTCGAAATTCGAAGATGTGCTTGTTCAATCAGAAGAATGCAAAAGACCAATTAAGCAGCTTGAGGATGAAACAGAGAAATTGAGAATGCGTCAGAGCCAATTTGATTACACGGATGCAAATGTTGTAATTGCAAATCTGGAAAAACATGTTGATGTAGAAGTCAAAAACAAAAAGGTGGAACTTCAAAAGGAAGTTCAAAATCAAATGAGCGAACTCGGCGATACTAATGGTAAGATTAATAAGAGTTTTAACAAGGTAATCAAATGGCTTACGAAAAAGAAGGTAGACAAACTTATTTCGAATACTGAGCCAGATTTTAGTCAGGGGCTTAATATCAGCAGGGCATATAATAATACCAAGTTTGATGTATTTTCGATTATTAATAAAATTTTTGCTTTTGTGTTTAGATTTGATTTTTTAGTATTTTTCCCTAAGGTATTGAGAATTCTGGCATCATTAATTGTATGGGGAATAATTCTAATTCCTAAAATTGTCACTAGTGTATATACAAAGTTTGAATTAAAGTATAAGGATTACATACTTGGGCTGGAAGATGAAGAATACGAGCAAGCTTTAGAGATAATAAAAACGGAATTATTACAGGCAAGTGTTATTCGTGTTCTAGTAGTAGTAGGACTTATTATTCTTATTAATTTAGTGATTTATTATGTGGCAAAGCATTTTGCAAAAGAATATTTCTTGAAAAATCTATTGGTTTACATGGCTATTTCAGAACCTAAAAAGCTTGAGAAGGCTCTTTATGATTACAAGCTATCAGAGTTTATGGATAGTACAGTAAGTGATTGGAATAAGGAAATAGAGCATATTAAGAATAATGGGTTAGAAACAGAACCACCAAAATCTGCTTGGACAGAACCGATTAGACCAGCAATTGTAGATGGGTTAAAGAAAAAATATGAAGAATTAGCGGCACAAATATCTCAAAAACAAGAGGAAATTGAGCAATGTTACGCAAGGGCAGAAGTAGTATTTAAGAATACTGAAGAGATAATTGCTGAATTGAATTCAAATGAAAATGGTGTCCTTGGAATGATAGGTGATGGAGAACACAATAATGGAGTGCTTTCGCCATATGTAGCACTTGGTTTTTCTAACGAGGAAAAACATGGTGCAAAAGAATTGGTTTCATTTAAACATAATTATAAACCAATGCTCATCTGCTACGATGAAGATAGCGCAGAGAATGGAGAAAGGTTTAGAAAAAACAGTGCTATATTGATTGAAAAATTCATGAATGGTTTTTTCGGAGAAAATTCAATGGATATTATCGATATGTGGCTTGTGGATTTTGAAGGATTGCATTTCCCGGAAAGTAGAACAAAGGGAATGATGAAAGTTATAAGAACACAGCAGGAATTACAGAATTTGTATTCAGAATTAGAGAATACAAGAAATATTGTGGATTCGTTAGCTGATGGAAAGATTGCTACGATTAATCCAGATAAATTACGAAAACGTGAAAATCTAATTAAGTATAACATAGTATTTTTTGTTGGTGTTGATTTTGCATCAATGGACAGGGAGACAGTTCAGTTATTTATCGGTGGAGAAAATTTTGGCTTCTTACCAATCTTGTTTATGAGACAAAGTATTGCGCAGAATTTATTGGCCGAGGATAACAGTGCAAGAACATTCTTTAAAGTACTTAAAAAGATTAAAGAAGCAAAACAAATTTATGGATATGAAGGTATTCTCGATGAATTTGAATATGAATTGATGGTGTCTAATCAGAAAAGACAATTAGATGAAAAGCAATGCGTAAAAAATATTATGTCATTTAAAGAGTTTGAAGCCGAGGCCGCGTCAGATGAAGGAATATCATTGTCTAGTGAAAAAAGTTTGTATGTTGATACCTATGAGATTAGTGAAAAATTATATGAAACATTATTAGAGTATGATTTTGTAAGATTTTTTACCATAAATGGAGATGTACCTAGCTTTGTCACTGTTGATGTAATGACTATAAAATAAGGAGAAGATGAGATGGGATTCAATTTTAGTGAAGAAGAAATTTCAAGTATGTACAAAATGTATCAGGATTGCCTTAATGAGATTCAGGAGGAGATAAAGGGTGTAGCAGAGGCATTGACCGCACATGCACAGGAACTTAAGTATGAGCCTGTAATTAAATTATCTGTTGAGGCCGTGAAATATTATAACGAAGAATTAAAGCAGGCTGAATTAAGAGCAATGGATGAGTGGCAGAGCAGTGACTTAAGCTTTACAAGAGTGATGGAAAAAATGTCTGCCGGAGAGAATGCAAAGAATAGAAGTAGACAATTAGAATCACAGATACAGCAGGAAATCCAGTCATGGAAAAGACTTGACGATTCTAGTTTGTCCGGAATTAATACTACAAACTGGAGATGTGAGGTTTCGGATTTTGAAAGGATCAAGCAAGAAATTAATCGTTTTGTTGAATCATTAGAGGCAAAGCAGAATCAGTATACAAATAATATTGAAAATCAGAAGAATGAAAATGAGATTTATATTTCGATAGAGCCAGTTGTGGCACAGTCAATTTCAATTGTTATTGCTGGTTTTAAGTCTGGAATTAGTGAGAGTTTTTCTTCATTAGCACAGGAATTTGAAACTAGATCTAATGAGGTTCGTGGTTTGGGAGCAAATGCTGCTCAGGCGGCAGCGGCTAAATCACAGAGTTTTATAAGTAGCGGGGCATCTGCACTGAAAGCAAAGGTTAAGCAAATCTTAGATTAAGTTTTGGAGGTTAGTTATGGCGGAAGAAATGTTAACACTAGATGACCTGGCGAGACTAAAAAAACAGAGGGAAGAAGAAAAAAGCAGACTTCCTTACCAGGCTTATTTAGATAATTTAAAGACTTTAATCGGTGAAAAGAATCCGAAGATATATCCAACAATAAATGCTCCGAAACCAAACAGTAATAAGCAATTTGTATGTATTAAGGAACCGGTTGAATTTATTAGTTTATTTAGCAGTTGTAATGGGCAGGATGAATGTAAGGCATTATTTCAGCAATTGTTGGATAGTAGGGACACTAGAGTAATAGATCAGGTTATTAATGTTAGTGATGATAACAATGGTATTTGGTTTAATACAACGAATAATGGAATTAATCTTAGACCGGGTCTTGAGGATGAAGAGTGGTCAAGTCCAACAACAATAACATTAGGAGATGATGCAGTTCATTCGCTTGTTGCAGGGCGTACTGGTTCAGGAAAATCAGTATTTTTGAATAGTATTATTTTCTCATTACTTGCCGAATATTCGCCTTGGGAACTTGATTTATATCTTGCTGATTTTAAAAAGGTTGAGTTTAGTAGATATTTATCAAAATGTAATGTACCACATATCAAAGCAGTTGCTGCAACAAGTGAAATACGATATGTACTTAGTTTGTTGAATTACTTGGCACGTTGTATGGTTGCAAGACAGAACTTCTTTGCACTTATCGGTCAGCAGAAATTAAGTGAAGTAAGAGAAAAATATCAGATTGTTCTTCCTAGAGTCCTTTTGATTGTCGATGAATTTCAACAGTTGTTTTTGGAAGCAACAGGAAAAGAGGAAATGCAGATTACAGATTTGCTTACTTCGATTACTAAATTAGGTCGAGCAACAGGTTTTCATTTGATGTTTGCAAGTCAGGAAATGTCTGGAACAATGAGCCAAAGTGCATTTGCTAACTTTAAGGCTAGATTTGCATTAGCCTGTGATTCGGAAGTTTCTAGTAGAGTTTTAGGAAATCCGGGTGCGGCAAAATTGGATAAAAAGGGTATGGTGTTGGCAAATATTGGTGCTGGTAAAGAGGATACTAATCAGTTGTTTAAGGTTCCTTTTGTATCAGAAGAGTATTTCTATACATATTTGCAAGACATAACTGACTGTGGAGAAAAAGCAAAATATGACTCTGTTCATAAGTTCTACCAAGAAGACAGTATAAAGAGTATGGAAGAATTGGACGATGTGCTTGCCGCAATAAAAGACGTGAGAACTGATTATCTTGCGAAGAATAGTGGCTTATTTGATATTGTGACATTGGGCGAGGCCGTTGTTTTCAATTATAAAAAATATGATTATGAAACAGTTTTCATTGAAAGAGGTGTCAGAAAGAACATAGGAATATTTAGCCCGGTTGTTGATGATACAGTGTATGTTTGTAAGCTTTTAGCAGAAAATTTCAAGACATCTCCTAAAGCAGATACTTATAAGCATCATATTATTGTGAGAAATGATTTGTTTATGAAAAAGATGGATCTTGCAGAGGAATTAAATGTTCCAAATAGTAGGGTCTATAATTCAATAGGATTTTTAGATGAAATTGTTGGTCTGTTTAGAAGACGTAGTAGAGAAGCATCATTAATTAACAGTTATCAGCAGTATGCATCACTAAAAGAGTTTGCTTATGATGCTTTCTGCCTGAGAGCCGAACACCTTATAACTGATTTGTCAGATGAAGAAAAAGAGGTTCTACAGGAACTGAGTGAGTATTATACCAACAAGAGTATAGAGGATATACCGGCTGTACAGGAAACAATATTAGATGATTTTGATTTTGAAAAATCATATTTTAGAATCATCAATATGCTCTATGAAAAAGAAGTAAACGGAAAGTCAATGGTCGATTTATTCGATGCAAGTATTTTTTGGGTTATTGGTGCGGAGATGGTTGGAAAGTTTCCGAAGGAGATGGAGACGGTTCTCACAGACGCAATGAATTATAATATGCTTTTTGTGTTAGTGGCTTCTAATAATGATTTTAACGATTTTTATATGTGTAATAAAGCGTGTGATTATCTGTTTGTAACTGGAAACAATGAGAGCTATTATAACAAGTTAAAATTGCCATTTACAAAGAAATCAGAGAACTCGATTTCAGTTGATTTTGCAATTAGTAGCAGTGCTACACAAAGATCCTTTAAGAAATTCAAATTTGATTTGAATGAGGTTGTAGTCCCAGAAATTGATTTTGATTCAATTCTTAGTTAATTGAAGGGAGGTATCCTATGAATCTAAATGAGGATTCGTATTTGTACATTCGCCACGTTGCAGATCAAATTGAAGGTTTAACATGTGCTTTAATTGTATATATTGAAAACGCAGGAAGAGAATTAGAGTCCTATCATTACGAGGCTTTTAACAAGTTCTCTAATGAAATTAGAGATATGGAGATTTCTGTTTCAAAAGAGATAAGGGATGAGTTTGTTGGTGTTAAGGAAGCAATTGAGGAATCGGCAATTAAGATAAGAGCATCTGAAAGTTCTATAAGTCAATTGAGATCGCAATTGGCTGATACAGAAGGTGTATTATCTAGGTTGGTTATTCATAGTGAAAATATACGAGAGTTTAATTCTGATACATCTAATCCCTATGTTCCAAATGCATCGGAAGAAGTGTATAGAGCTTTTTCAGGATATGAGAGGCTTTTAAACCAATACAGTGTAAATCCTCCTTTGGAGAGTGATACAATAAGTCGTCTCATGTACTCTTTCTTTTGGACAGTAAGTGGGTTGTTTGAAAGACTCTTTAATGAATATGATAGTTTACTTCAAGACTTCGGTGTTGATGTTGAAGAAAAAAGAAAAAATCTTGGGGCATTAACAGTTATAAAAAAACGTGAAGGAAGAAAAGATATTGCAAAGGCAGCGATGGGTGTTGCAAAGACTGCAGCATTCGCAGCATTAGGGATTAAAAAGAAAAATGCGTTTGATGTTGTTGAATCAGGAGTTGGACTTCTTGCTAAAATAAATGATACATTAGAGGAATTAGATGAATTAAAATATGCAAAACCAAAGAGATCACTTGCAAGAAAAGTTCTGAAAGGAATTGCAACATATAATGATGCAATGGAATTAGTCGGCGGTACTATTGGTGCTGAAGGAGCCGGTGCAGAAGCAGTTGGTGTTGACTTTGAAGTACCGACATTGGCTAAATTAGCAATTGCGATTCCGGTTGCTATGGGTAAGGCAAAAAGCCTTGAAAGTTGGAAAGAATCTGGGGCTTTAGATGTTGCAACATCAGCATTAGGAATGATTGAGAGCGGTATAAATTTGGGGGCAGCATTAGCATTTGGTAAAGGCGCATCAGAAGTCATCAAGAAAGTACCCGATTTGGGTTCGAGCGGATTGGGATTAGTAGAAAAAGCCGCAAAGTATGTTAATAAAACATATGAAAAAGATCCATCTATGGTGGATAAGAAAGATGAGATTCTTCAAAAACTTGGTGCTTGTCTTAAAGAGTATAATAAGGAAGTTGAACAATATAATATAGCCAAGGAAAGAAAATTAATGGCTGTTAAGAAACCAAAAGCACCACCATTTATTACTGCTCAAGGTATTTTTGACAAACTGAAAAAAGGCGTAGATTGTATTGAGGAAGGAAGTGAAGTAGTTGAATACATTAAAGGCATTTTATGATTATGTAACATCACAAGGTATAGATAAGAATGCAATTTATGAGGAAAAAGGTGATGGATTTGTAGTTATTTCGTTCCCGGAAAGGGGAGAGAAAGACTGCATATATAATATCGCAATTGTTTTCTATGAAAACGATGACGATGTTGAGATTTATGTCAGAAAACCGATTAAGGATTTTGATGAATTAACTTTATTACGTAAATTGAATGCGCTTAATTGCGAGTATACAGATGTGACATTTTTAATTGATGATAATATGTTGACTGTTAAGTCATTTTTGTCGTCACAGGGAAATATTGACAAAATCCTTATCAAGATGGTTGCAGATGTTCAGTTGGCACAAGCTGAATTTGTAAAGATATAAGAATAATAAATGGAGATAAAAAAATGTTTAAGAATTTTTTTATGGATTTATGAATAAGTTGCGTTTGGTTGTTACAATCATTGTGGCTTTATTCATTGTTGCAGGAGTGTGTGGGGTACTTGGAATGAATGGAATGAGCGGTATTCTTGAGAGAATAGTGATGTTCGTATTTACACTAATATGTGGCATGGTTATGTACCTTATTGTTTACTATTGGTATGGAAATGACTACAAGTGTCCTTCATGTAAAAAGAGATTTTGTTTGAAAAAGACGGGTGAAGAGGTTGCCAAGAGAGAAAATATTTCTGTACTTGTTGAGACTAATACAAGAAATAGAAATGGTGATGTAATTGGTTCACTGGAGCAGTATGTTCCGGGAGAACGTATTACATATCGTATCAATAAAGTATGCAAGAAATGCGGAAAAGGTTGTTACAGCACTTATAGAAGGGATATACCTAAGGTATAAGGGATTGAATTATGACGTTAGAAGAGTATAGTAATCTTGTTGAAAAAGCGTTTGGTATTAAAAATTGGAATTATTCTAAAAAGAATAATGAGGATAAAACCATTTTTACAATTAATTTTTCAGAAGATGGTAGAGAGCATACTAGATGCAAGGTATTTGTTCATAAAAGTGGTATTTGCGATATGGAGGCGGCTTTTCCATTTACATGTCCCGAGGATAATAGAGTTGAGTTAAGTTATATTCTTGCAGAGTATAACTTTTCAAAGCGCTATGCAACTCTTAGACTTGAATTATCGGACGGTGAAATAATTAACAGTTATAGCTTTGATATGTTTCCAGCAATGACCCCTGAATTTGTTTTGGGTAAATTTATGGGTGTAAAAAATATTGAAAAAGAAATATATGCTACCGTAGTGGAAACATGTAAGCCACAGTATCAGGAAGAGAAGAAATCAACAGGAGTATCAAGTTTATCAGATAAGAAAAATAAATTCAAAATTGATTTATAAATGATGGATATTACTCTACGATGAAGAAAACTAAAATTGTCTATGTATAATAGGGGAGACTAAACGAAAAGTCTTCCCTGTTTTGTGATAAGGGAAAAAGAGGAGGAATCTTATAGTGAAAGAAGAATTAGATGAA
>JAAYPU010000401.1 GCA_012519645.1 Clostridiales bacterium
AAGCAAGGACCGCATGTAGGTGTGGAGAAAACTGCACCGGCTTCGACAAATATTTCTGCCAATCCTTCTTTAATACACTCTAAATATATTTTTTGGGTTCCCGGTAATAAGATGACCCTGATATTTTTTGCTACTTTTTTTCCTTTGAGAATTTCAGCTGCTATTCTCATATCTTCCATTCTGCCGTTTGTACATGAGCCTATTACTACTTGATCCACCTTTATTTTACCGACTTCATCTATTGTTTTTGTGTTATCCGGAAGATGCGGAAAAGCTATTGTAGGTCTTAACTGACTTAAATCGATCACATAGGTTTCTTCATATTCAGCATCGTCATCCGGTGTGTAAACTTTATATTCTTTCTTAGAATGCTCTTTCATATAATTAATTGTTTTTTCATCCACTAAGAAAATACCATTTTTAGCTCCGGCTTCTATAGCCATATTTGCCATTGAAAATCTGTCGTCCATAGATAAATATTTCAATCCCTCTCCGACAAACTCCATAGATTTATAAAGTGCTCCGTCAACCCCGATCATACCTATAATATGAAGGATAACGTCTTTACCGCTGACCCATTTTTGGGGTTTCCCTGTTAACTCAAATTTCATTGCCGACGGAACTTTAAACCAGGCCTTTCCTCTTGCCATACCGGCAGCCATGTCTGTAGAGCCTACTCCTGTTGAAAAAGCTCCTAAAGCACCATATGTACAAGTATGAGAATCTGCACCGATTACCACATCTCCTGCAACAACCAATCCTTTTTCAGGCAGAAGGCAATGTTCAATTCCCATCTGTCCGACTTCAAAATAGTTTTCAATATCCTTTTTAACTGCAAATTCTCTGACCATTTTGCATTGTTCTGCCGCTTTAATATCTTTATTGGGTGTAAAGTGGTCCGGTACGATTACAACCTTCTTTTTATCAAAAACACGTTTTGCACCCATTTTTTCAAATTCTGTTATAGCAACCGGCGTGGTTACATCGTTTCCCAGTACAATATCTACATCCGTTTCAATAAATTGTCCTGCTTTCACTTCCTGTAATCCTGCATGGTCCGCAAGAATTTTTTGTGTCATAGTCATGCCCATAATTATTCCTCCCGGTATGCTTGTCAGTTTTCTTCAGCATCCTTAATAAGCTTATATTCTATTGAATCTACCAGCGCAATCATACTTGCTTCAATGATATTTGTAGATACTCCTATGGTAGTCCATGAATCCTTGCCATCTGTGGACTCGATAAGTACTCGGACTTTTGCTGCAGTCGCACTTTTTGCATCTAAAACTCGCACCTTAAAATCTGATAAGTACATTTCCTTTAGATTAGGATAAAAAACTTCCAGTGCTTTTCGCAACGCTTTATCTAAAGCATTGACCGGTCCATTGCCTTCCGAAGCTGTCATTTCCTCTATTCCTTCAACGCTTATCTTCACTACTGCAGAAGCGCTGTAGTTATTATGAATGACCGGTTCCTCTTCTATTATCCTATAATATTTGATCGTGAAGAATGGCTTATATTTTCCAAGATGCTTTCGAATAATCATTTCAAAGGATGTTTCTGCAGCCTCAAATTGATATCCTTCATGCTCCAAATCTTTAAGCCTTTCAATCAATTCTTTTGCTTCCAATGAATCTTTGGTTATATTCGGAACAATTTTTTGTATCTTTTGAATAATAGTATTCTTTCCGGCAACTTCAGACATTAGAAATGCTCTTGAATTGCCCACCTTTTCCGGTTCTATATGCTCAAAAGAATGAGAAGCCTTTATAACACCGTCTATATGCATACCGCCTTTATGTGCAAATGCATTTTCTCCTACATACGGCATTCCCGATTCGAGCTTAATGTTGGTTATCTCTGCGATATACTTAGCCGTTTCTGTCAATTGTGACATCATGCTTTCATCAATACATACATAGCCTTTTTTTAATTGCAGATTAGCAATCAGGGTGGAAAGATTAGCGTTGCCGCATCTTTCACCAAATCCTAAAAATGTACCCTGTACGTGCCTTGCACCCGCATTTACAGCCATAATAGAATTGGCAACAGCCATTCCGCAATCATTATGACAATGTATTCCAATCTCTATTTTAAAAGTATTTACTATTTCTTTTGTAATGTTATATATGTCCTGAGGGAAGGTTCCTCCATTGGTATCACATAGTACCAGGCAGGATGCCCCTCCATGGACCGCAGCTTTTAAAGTCTCAACCGCATAAACAGGGTTGGCAAAATAGCCGTCAAAAAAATGTTCCGCATCAAA
>JAAYPU010000402.1 GCA_012519645.1 Clostridiales bacterium
AAGAATGTGGTGTGGAGATAACAGAAATAGATGGCAATATCAGAGTAAAGGTCGGAGATGATATTAAAGCGACAGATATAAAAACCCTTCCTTATCCCGGGTTTCCTACGGATATGCAGGCGCAGTTCATGACTTTATTGACCTCTGTTAAAGGAACAAGTATCGTAATAGAAACTGTTTTTGAAAACAGATATATGCATATTGGTGAATTGAACAGAATGGGCTCAAATATAAAGATCGAAGGAAGAAGTGCCGTTGTTCCAGGTGAACAGAGATTAGAGGGAGCACAAGTAACGGCTACCGACTTAAGGGCAGGAGCTGCTCTTGTATTGGCCGGTCTTATTGCAGAAGGAAAAACGGAAGTATTAGATGTCTATCATATCGAAAGAGGATATTCACAATTTGTTGAGAAGCTTTCAAAGTTAGGAGCAAACATCAAGAGAATAGACGATTGATTAACTTAATGAAGAGGTTAGAGGTTGGAGGTTAGAGGTTAGTGAAGGAAAAAATTTTGCCGGAAGGCAAGATTTCCACATCAAATAATAAATCTTAAATCATAAATCATAAATAAAAAATACTCCGTAGGAGTATTTTTTTGTCTCCTTTTTTCTCTTGATAAAAAAAGCATATTTTTTTGGACAGGGCATATAAATTTTAAAAAGAGTTGAGTGAAAAAGGGAGAAAAATATGAAGAAGGTTATTGTCATTTTGCTTCTGTTAGTCCTGGTCATTATAGGTATTCCTATGGCTATATTGAACCTTTTTAATGAGGAAACAATAATTGAACCTATAGAATCAGGCAAAAAAGTAAGCGTGTTTTTACAGAATAAAAAGCAGGTTGCAGAACTGGATTTGGAAGAATATATCAAAGGAGTTGTTGCAAGCGAGATGCCCGGTGAATTTGAAATGGAAGCATTAAAGGCTCAAGCGATTGCTGCGCGAACATATGCTTTGTCCAGAATTAAAATATATGATGAAAAGGGTAATTCAGCTCATCCCCAAGCACCCCTTTGTGACGGTGTCCATTGTCAGGCGTTTCTCTCTCGTGAAGACCTTCAAAAAGCTAAATCAGCTCAATGGATGCTGAAATATTGGCCAAAGATAAGCGAAGCTGTGGAAAAAACACAGGGAATGGTAATGACTTATGAAGATGAATTGGTAACACAGCCTTTATTTCATTCTACCAGCGGAGGAAGGACTGCCAATTCAGAAGACGTTTTTGTAGCGTGGGTTCCGTATTTAAGAAGTGTAGAAAGTCCGTATGAAGAAGGAGCACCTCATTTAAATGATACTGTTACTATCAGCTTGCAAGAGTTCAAGAATAAGGTTCAATCCAAATACAAAAACCTGAATTTAGATTTGAAGAATGTCGGAAGTCTTGTGCAAATTCTTGAAAGAAATATCGACGGACGAGTAAGAAAGATTAAAGTCGGGAATTTAATTTTATCGGGAAGGGACGTCAGAGAAACCTTAGGGCTGAGGTCTGCGAACTTTACTGTTACAATCAGCGGTGACAAGATTATCTTTAATACAGTAGGATTTGGTCATGGAGTAGGGATGAGCCAATGGGGAGCCAACGGTATGGCCGGGAAGGGAAGCAATTACACAGAAATACTTAAGCACTACTATCAGGGAATAGAACTTACATCTTTATACTGATTATGCTTCTTCGAAGCAATGTGAATATGCACCTTCGGTGCAGTGTGAATATACTCCTTCGGAGTAGTGTAAGTTGTAAGTTAAGATTTAGGATTTAAGATTTATGATTTAAGATTGAAGGTTGAAATTTTACTTTCAGCAAAATTTCCTCGTTAATTATCAATTATTAATTCTCAATTTCCTAACCCCTAACCCCTAACCCCTATTCCCTATCCTCTATTCTCTACACTGATGCGCATCATCAGCAGATATGTTATAATTTAGCGAGAGCAATATTTACTCGCTATTATTTTTTGGAATTTGCATAATTCATAATTCTTAATTCTTAAGCCCCGGAGGGTTTTGTTATGTCTATAAAATTTATTTTAGGAAGAGCAGACAAAGATTTTCATAAATATATGTATGACAGGATAGCTTGTCAGATGGCGGAGGATACAAAAAATATCCTTATTTTAGTGCCTGATCAGTTTACTTTACAGGCAGAACGTATTGCTTTTGAATATTTAAAAGTTGAAGGCCTGATCGGGGTAGAGGTCCTTAGCTTTTCCAGATTAGCTCATAGAATTCTTGATGAAGTAGGCGGCACTTCTAAAATCCATATCAATGAGCACGGAAAGCATATGATACTTTATAAAATAATTTCAGAGTCAAAAGAAAATTTGGAAGTATTTAAGAATGTTGCAACAAAGCATGGATTTATTGATATCCTCAATGAATTTATAACCGAGCTGAAACAATTTAATATTGGGCACAAGGAATTAAAAGCAATCGCAAATGAAATTGAAGATAATAAAATATTGAAAAAGAAGCTTCAGGATACCGGCTTTATATACGAAAAATTGCATGGATATTTGGAAAATAAATTTATTGATTCTGAAGACTTTATAAATCTTCTTATTGAAAAAGCGGAAATGTCTTTTCTCTTAAAAGACGCTGTTATATGGGTGGACGGATTTGATTATTTTAATCCTCAGACTATTCTTCTTTTGGAAAAATTGATGCTTCTTGCCAAAGAGGTGAATATTAATTTTCTTTTGGATGACTCAATTCATGTCGGGGATAAAGATGTATTCGAGGTATCTAAATACTCTATGAGCAGGTGCGCAGAGATAGCTGAAAGAAATAACTTATCATATGACACTATATGTCTTTCAAATGACTT
>JAAYPU010000403.1 GCA_012519645.1 Clostridiales bacterium
ACGCTCACGTTTATAGTTTATGGTGTATAAAGTATGGAGAATTGAGAATTGATAATTGACAATTAACGAGGATATATTGCATTCAGGCAAAATTTCTTCATTAACTTTCATCTTTCATATCTCATCTTTCATCAATCCTAAAAAAAGAAGATTTTGTGTTTGCAAAACACAAAATCCTCCTTAACTCTTAGTTCTTAGTTATTAGTTATTAGTTTTTCAATATTTATGCCGGTCTCTCTACCATTCAAGTCCTGAAGATCCAGTTCTTTTTCAGTTTTTTCAAGCTTCAATGCCAAGGTTTCCTTCATAATGTAATCTTTATGGATATTTACTGCTTTTTCAATTTCGTCTGTTCCATTAAAATAAATGATTATATTGTCAAGAACTTGGAAATCATTATTCTTCCTCATCTGCTGCACTTTTGAAACGAACTCCCTTGCAAGGCCCTCGAGGACAAGCTCTTCCGTAATAGTTGTATCTAAGATGGTAAATAAGTTATTTTCCATGCTGACTGTAAAGCCTTCTTTTGAATAGATTTTTATATCTATAAGGGTTTTATCAATTTCAGTTTCTTCGCCTTCCAGATTTAATACGATCTTACCCTCCGCTTCTATTTGGCGGACAACCTGGGATGCTTCGAGAGTGCCTAAGGCTTGAGCTAAGGATTTTACCTTTGCCCCAAGAATAGGTCCCGCGGCTTTAAAATCAGGCTTCAGGGTATAATTCATATATTTTTCCAAGTTCTTTTCAAATATCACTTCTTTTACATTAAGCTCTTCTTTAATGAGCTGTATCATGTCCTCAATAAGAGCTTCATACTTTCCGTCAACCAAAATCTTCTGTAAGGGCTGCCTTACCTTGATTTTTTCCTGTTCTCTGGCTGAACGTCCTAAACCGACAAGATTTCTTACAAGATCCATTCTTTCTTCTACGGCTGCATCTATCAGAGACTCATCTGCTTCCGGATAATAAGAAAGATGTACTGATTCTTCTCCCGACAATTTATTAAATATTTCATCAGAAAGAAACGGTGCAAAGGGAGCCATTAATTTGGACACACCAATTAATACTTCATAGGTCGTATTATAAACGGATTTTTTGTCCTCATTAAATTCCGTTGACCAGAATCTTCTCCTTGCCCTTCTGATATACCAATTTGAAAAATCTTCATCAACAAAAGCTTGTATTTTTCTTACAGCCTTCATTAAATCATAAGCTTCCATTTCCGATATAACATCTTTGATTAGCCCATTATATTTTGAAAGAATCCATCTATCCAGCTCCGGTCTTTTACTATATTCCACAAAGAACTCTATAGGATTAATCTTATCGGTATTTGAATAAAGAACAAAGAAATTATAAATATTTCTCAATGTCCCGAAAAACTTGCTTTGTACTTCTTTAAGGCCTTCCTCATCAAACTTTGTAGGTGTCCATGCCGGAGAGACATATAGTAGATACCATCTTGTAGCATCTGCACCATATTTATCAAAAAGATTAAACGGGTCAACAGTATTTCCTCTCGACTTGGACATTTTTTTCCCTTCTTTGTCCAATATCAAGTCATTGACGAGAACATTTTTGTAAGGAGATATTCCTTTTACAAAACTTGAAATAGCTATGAGTGAATAAAACCATCCTCTTGTCTGGTCGATCCCTTCGCAAATAAAGTCTGCGGGGAAAAGCTCAGCATCAAATTTTTCACTATTCTCAAAAGGATAATGGTGTTGTGCAAAAGGCATAGCACCGCTGTCAAACCAACAATCTATTACTTCCTTTACCCTGGTCATGACACCGCCGCATTTGTCACATCGCAAATGCACTTCGTCTACATAAGGACGATGCAATTCTATGTTTTCATCGATGCTTTCTATGGCTTTTTCCACTAATTCCTTTCTTGAGCCGACAGATTTCAGTTCACCGCATTCACATCTCCAAATATTCAGAGGCGTTCCCCAATACCTGTCTCTTGAAAGCGCCCAATCGTTGAGATTCTCAAGCCAATTTCCGAATCTTTTTTCGCCGACATAAGGCGGATACCAATTAACGGAATTGTTGTTATCAATAAGTCTGTCTTTAAGCTTGGTCATCTCAATATACCAGCTGGGCTTTGCATAGTACAGAAGCGGTGTATTGCATCTCCAGCAATGCGGATAGTTATGGTCTATTTTTTCCTTGGAAAAGAGTTTGCCCTCTGAATGAAGCCACTTAATGATATCAACATCGCAGTCCATTACAAATCTGCCCTTCCACGGTGTATCAGTATACTTTCCGTTCTCATCTACAGGTTTTGGTACCGGCAGATCATACTTCCTGCCGGTCTGATAGTCGTCCTCACCAAAGGCAGGCGCCGTATGGACAATACCGGTTCCATCTTCTGTAGTAACATAATCATTACAGGTTACAAAAAATGCTTTCTTATCTACTTCAACAAAAGGCATTAATTGCTCATATTCTATATATTCTAAATCCTTTCCTTTAATAGTATCTAAAACAACGTAATCATCTCCGAAAATCTTATTCGCCAGATTCTTGGCTGCATAATAAACCTTGCCTTGGAACTGTACCTTTACGTAGTCTACTTCAGGATGAACGGTAAGAGAAACATTTGAAGCAAGTGTCCACGGAGTTGTTGTCCATGCAAGAAAATATTCATTTGCATCTTTTCTCTTAAAGGCAGCAATAACGGTGTTTGTTTTTACCTCTTTATATCCTAAAGCTACTTCATGAGATGCAAGTCCTGTTCCGCAGCGGGAACAGTAAGGCAATATTTTATGTCCCTCATAGATCAGCCCTTCTTGAAAGAACTTATTCAAAATCCACCATACGGATTCAATATAATCATTATCCAAAGTAATATAAGGATTGTCTAAATCGATCAAATAACCCATTCTTCGGGTCATTTCTCTCCATTGTTTTTCATAAGTAAATACTGATTCCCTGCATTTTTTGTTGAATTCCTTTATTCCATAAGCTTCTATTTCCTGTTTGTTAGATAAATTGAGTTGTTTTTCCACTTCAATTTCAACAGGAAGCCCATGAGTGTCCCAACCTGCTTTCCTCTTGACTTTAAAGCCTCTCATAGTTTTATAACGACAAACACTATCCTTTAACGTTCTGGCTATGACATGATGTATACCAGGTCTGCCATTAGCTGTGGGAGGTCCTTCGTAAAATATAAAGGAAGGCTTACCTTCACGGGATGTGACACATTTTTCTAATAAATTATCCTTATCCCAATGCTCTGCCTGTTCGTTCTGCACCTCTGAAATAGGTTTATCTGATAAATTTTCAAACATTTTATTACCCGTCCTTTCATCTTCCTAATGATCTATTTACAGCAGTATATTAAAAGCGTACACCGCATACCATATAAAAAATCCCCAGACTATTGTCCAGGGACGTCTAACCGCGGTACCACCCTAATTATGAATACACAAAAATGTAGTCATCTCTCTAAATACGTAACGTGTATGAACGTGTATTCCTACTGTAAGTTCAGAATACAAGCTCAAAGGGGATTTTCAGATTCGTCATTGTTAACAATCTTTCACCGATAATTGTCTCTCTATAAACAATACTACGAACTTACTTTCCTTATCATCGCCTCTATTTTTTACAATATATTTTATACAATCCTTCGAAAGAATGTCAAGTAGTTTCAAAATAAAAAAAGAGGGAAGCGATCTTCCGCACTTCCCTTTTTATGCTTCTCAACCATACAGAACACTTTGCTTTTTAATTACTATTGTTTTGCTTTTTCTATGATGACTTCCCATTCACCATCTTCTACTTGAATGATTTCAACATTATGCCCGCTCTTTCTAGCTAATGAAGGCACTTGCACTCCTGCACAAAAATCAGTGATCTGCACGATAAGATTATCACCTATCTCAAGCTCTTGCAGTGCACTTTCTGTTTTTTTAACAGATAAATGACAATCGTCACCTATACAGTCCAGAACAACCTCCTTCATAAAGTGTTCCTCCTCTCAAAATTATTATAAATATGCCAATCTGTACCGCGTCACCACTCGCGTTTTCAGATAGAGGTTTTTCAATGTTTTAAATATTCTGAATACTATTTATATGTAAACAAAATTACAATAATCAATTCATACGGAATAATTTAAAGGAGTCGCTCAGTATAGAAATGCAGTTATTTCAATAATCAAGTTTATAGTATATATTATTAAATACTATTATAAAATGAATATATTTTATTTTCAATAACATAAAGTAAATATTTTCCTATTTGTTATAAATTTGATAAAAAATAAAGGGGCAGAACCCATTCTGCCCCAAATCAAACCCCTTTTGCCTGCAATCTAATCTCTGAAAGCATATATTTTAACAACCTTATTATTATCTATTTCCATACCTAAATAATCATCTTTTTTTAGGGAAGATAACCTTACTTTATTATTGTTTAAATAAATAACAGCATCCGTGTCTAATGTGTATAAATCAATATGTGTATTTTCGTTATCTCTTACTGCAATTCGGTTTTCGGCCGAATAGATATCAAATAGAATGCCGCTTACAATACTCTCGTCAATGTCCCCGTCTACGATTATTTTTGTTATCTTATGGTCTTTTACAGTAACTTCAGCCTTATTTCCTATTCTTAGATCTCCAATAGCACCTTCATCATCATCAAATACGACCTCAGTATTCTTATCCATACTCAACTCAATAAATTTATCTGATACAAAAAGTATAAGATCATATCCGTCCACTAAAGCTATAGAGCCGTTATACTCGCTAATACCCAGTTCCCTGTCTACTTCTATATATCTTATTTCTTTATCATCGTTAAGTTTTATCTCTACCTTATCCCCAATGGCCAAATCTTCTAATTCACCGTCTTTATCAATGAACACAACTTCTGCATCCTCTGATATTTCAAAACGTCTTTCATCTGTGCCTATCTTTATTTTGATCCAATCGATACTTCCTGTTTCATCAATATCCGTTATCCTTCCGGAGTATCTGTCTGATAAATCACTGTAAACTTTAATATATATTATTTCATTGTCAGAGTTTACATGAGCTTTAACATAGTCCCCAATTTTTATATCTTGTACAGAGCCATTTTCATCATTGTTAAATACGATTTTTGTATCATCTGTAATATAAAACTTTTTATCTTCAATTTTTAACCATTCGTAATCTTTATCCCTGCCTGTTACATCTCCTTTATATATATCATATTCTGCATCATCCGACTTATTATCATCTAATCGAGATATCATTACTGCCATTTCTGCACGCGTTACCAAGTTAAAAGGTCTGAATGTATCGTCTTCATAGCCTTTGAGAATACCTTCTTTTTGTGCTACGTAAATATAACCAACGGAACCTTGAGGTATAAAAGCATCATCCTTATATCCAAGATTAGCATTCATATGGTCTTGTGCTTCATCTTCATTCCCCATAGCCCGCACAATATATTTAGCAACCTCATGCCTTGTTGCAGCATCATTTAATTTGAAATATAGTAAATCGGCTTCATCTAACAAACCTTTTTCTTCTGCAAGTGCTACATATCCATATGCCCAATCCTGCAGTTTGCCCTTTAATTCAAACTTTTTCTTTCCCGCCTTTATATCTTCCATTAATCTTGCTGCAATATTTTCTTCACCCATAACACGCAATAGCATTACTATGGCTTCCAGCTTTGTTTCGGCTTTTTGAGGGGCAAACATGCCTTGTCCAATGCCCATAATAACACCTTTTTCAGCCATTTTTTCAATAGCATCTTTTGCCCATTTGTAATTATCAATATCTACAAACAATTTTTTTGCAATGCCCGGAGGTAAGCCTCCTTTTTTCACTAAGCCGTTATTACCGCTTTCGCTTTTCCATGAATCTGCAAATGCCACTGTTGTCAAAGAAGAAATAGTGAGCATTAATGCTAAAATAATCGACATGATCCTTCTCATCATTTTGCCTCCTTTTTATGTTTAAAGTTTAATTTTTAAAGAATACGAAAAAAGCTGATTTTTTGGGTACCATCTCTCAATTTATATTAATTCATATACGAATTTATAACATTTGTAACAGCATTGTAATATTAAACTTCGCTGCTGCTGCACATAAAAAAGCCGATCGACCTTCGACCGGCTTTTGTTTAAAACTAATTACTTAATATTACTTTTTTCTTCTTCCTTTTCTGTTATACTTTCATCAATTTCCTGTATCTCTTTAAAAAGCTCCTGCAATTGTTCTGCATCCAATTTATCTTCCGTCATCATTTCATAGACCTTTTCACCTATTTCCTGCAGTTTATTTTTCTTCTTTTGTTTAAGAGATACTATTTCTGCTTGTATCTTTCCTGCCTCAACTAATGCTGCAGACTTTTCCCCCGCCACACTGACGCCTTTTTTTACTTTATCAAAAATACCGGCCACCTCTATCTCTCCCCTCTTAATAAATGGTACTTAAGCAGAATATTGATACCATTTTAAATAGTAAAAAATCATACATAATATTATATTCTATAATAAATAAATTTTTCCTTTTTTTACTATTGCATTTTATTATTTTTTTATTGCGGTAATAAATTTATTATTGTTGGAAATAATGTTCTTAGAAAATACATGTTAAGGAGAGATTTTATATGAAATCAAAGGCGATATTTTTATTATTGACTTTTGTTCTATGTGTCGCATTAATAACAGGCTGCTCTAGCGAGCCTGCTGAAGAACCACCCCAAACGACACCGCCTGAAACAACACCTGATGTTGTTACAACAGCTTCAATTGTAGATAATGAAGCAGATTTTGAAAAGGCAATCAGCAGCACAGGCACATGGATCATATGCACAATCAAAGATTTAAGCTTTAATAAAGACCTGCTGTTAGACGGCGAATTCAAAAATGGTAAAAAAGACGAACAGGGAAAGGACATTATACAAAGAAAAATAGCTCTCTACACACAGGATGACAACAGAAACGTAACAGCACGCTTCACCCTTACGGCACCGAAATTAACTATTCAAAGTCCTAATGCCAGAATTCAAAGCGGGACCTTTAAAGGAGATTTGTATGTAGCGGCTAAAAATTTTGAGTTGGTTGATACACGGGTAGAGGGAAATGTTTACTTTACAACTGAAGAAGCAAAATCTACTTATAAGAAAGATGATAAAAGCTCCGTTACCGGCGTGGAAGAAATGGCAAAACAATAAAAAGAGGTGATAATAAATCACCTCTTTTATTATATCATTAACTCGCATACATCATTTGCATACTGTACGGGATCATCAATTGAAAGCCCTTCTATAAGCAAAGCCTGATTATATAATATATTTGTATATTTCTTTGCCTTATCCTTATTTTCTTTAAAGGCATTTTCAATAGCACTGAACATTGGATGATTTGTATTCAATTCCAGTATTTTCTCTGCCTTGACATTTGGGTTTTCAGGCATCATATTTAGCACTTTTTCCATTTCAATAGAGAGGGCCCCCTCACTTGCCAGACAAACCGGATGGCTCTTTAATCGTTTTGATGCTCTTACCTCTTTAACCTTACCGGACAAGACCTCTTTCATGAAATCAAAAAGCTCTTTATTTTGTTCCTTTTCCTCACTGCTTTTTTTATCATCGGCATCTAAATCTATATCTCCGCTGGAAACAGACCTAAACTCTTTTTCTTTGTATTCCGTCAGTGTTTTTATGGCAAATTCATCCACATCATCCGTAAAATATAATATCTCAAAGCCTTTTTCCGCAAGCATTTCTGTTTGAGGCATTTTCTCTATACGGGAGATACTCTCACCTGCTGCATAATAAATATATTTCTGGTCTTCTTTCATTCTCGAAACATATTCATCAAGACTTACATATTTCTTTTCCTTCGAAGAATAAAACATGATTAGGTCCTGCAAAATTTCTTTATTTTGTCCCCATTCCGAATAAATGCCATACTTTAATTGACGTCCGAAATTCTTATAGAAGGTTTCGTATTTTTCCGGCTCATTCTTCATCATATTCAAAAGTTCGCTTTTTATTTTTTCTTTTACTTTCTTTGCAATGAATTTAAGCTGCCTGTCGTGCTGAAGCAGTTCCCTTGAAATATTGAGAGAAAGGTCCGGAGAATCAACGAGCCCTTGCACGAAGCTGAAATAATCAGGCAATAGATCCGCGCATTTTTCCATGATCATGACACCGTTGGAATAAAGCTGCAATCCCTTTTCAAATTCCTTCGTATAAAAATCAAAGGGAGTAATCGACGGAATATAGAGTATCATGTTATAGCTTATGGCTCCATCCGCACTGGTATGTATATATTTTAAAGGCTTTTCCCATCCGAAATGCTTGTCCTGATAAAATCTTTCATAATCCTCTTCTTTAAGCTCATTTTTATTTCTTCTCCAGATCGGTACCATGCTGTTCAGAATTTCATCTTCATAATAATCTTCATATTCTGTTTCGCTGGCTTCCTTTAATCTGCTTTTCTTTACCTGCATTTTTATCGGATACTTTATAAAATCAGAATATTTTTTTACCAGGGATTTGATTCTGTAAGTTTCCAAAAACTCATCATATCGTTCATCCTCAGTATTCTCTTTTATTTTCAATATTATATCAGTACCTGCTGTTTTCTTTTCACAAGGCTCTATGGTATATCCGTCCGACCCTTTGGATTTCCACATATATGCTTCTTCACTGCCAAAGGCTTTACTTATTACCGTTACCATATCGGATACCATAAAAGCAGAATAAAAGCCTACACCAAATTGTCCTATAATATCTACACCATCTTTGATTTCATTTTCATTTTTAAATTGGAAAGAACCGCTTTTTGCAATCGTTCCGATATTCTCTTCCAATTCCTCTTTGGTCATTCCTATACCTGTGTCAGTAATGGTTAAAGTTCTTTTTCCCTTATCGGGAGTGATACGAATATAAAAATCATCACGGTTAAATGTTACATTCTCATCTACCAAAGAGCGATAATAACTTTTATCAATGGCATCACTGGCATTGGAAATTAACTCCCGTAAAAATATTTCTTTATGTGTATAAATTGAATTGATCATTAAATCCAACAACCTTTTGGATTCTGCCTTAAATTGTTTCTTTGCCATTTGTACACTTCCTTTCTTTAGTTGATATCCTTCATTCACCGATAAATAATTTAATAAAAAACACGTTCTCATTATTAGCACTCTGACTTGTCGAGTGCTAATAATATTCTATAGTAATTTTTTTTCATTTGTCAATACTTTCTAACTGATAACTGATAACTAATAACTAAGAGATAAGGAAGACTTTGTGCATACAAAGTCTTCTTTGATTATTAAAAAATTGAAGACCTTATTAAAATAAAAAGGAAGATATTTTTCTGGATGAAAAATATCTTCCTAAACTATTAGTTCTTAGTTCTTAGTTATTAGTTATCAGATGGCTTCCAGCAAAGAAACAGGCAATACCATTGAGTCATAAGTATCTGATAAATTTTTAAAATCAGGGCGACCTACGGAATCCAATAAATAAGCAGATTCATCCGCACCTTCCATTCGCAGCGAATTTAAAGCCCGGATAATAGTCTGAGCATTTTGTATTCCCATTCCGTGCCCATAATACAATCCGTCTCCTAAATCTATCACATTCTCGCCCTGAAATTCAATTGTTTCGGGATCTACATCCGGATTGTGAAAATATCTTCGGTCTCCAGGTAAATACTCCTCCGTATTTCGCATATATCCTACATCTTCAATAATTGGGTAAATATAATGCCAATTCATTAAATGAATTCGCGGAAACAGCTCATTAAAATCATTTTCCGGAAAAACGGACAGTAATGCTTTATAATAAACAATCATCATTGCTGTTGCACATTCTGTTCCATACTTGTATCCATTATTATAAATATCATTTATTGCAGTACTGGACTTCACTCCTCTTTTTACAAGGAAGCCACCATCTCTTGTCCGTTCCCAATAATCTTCATTGCATATCGATTGCTGAAACACTTTAAATGACATCCTGCTTTGTGCAAGCTGTCTGGCTGCCCTGATTATTTCTTTTCGCAGCCTCAGTTCAAATTTCAGCTGATTAACAGAATCATAACGAAAAGCCGAATTGCTTTGAGACATGATTTGAAGGATTTTTCTTTCTATACTGTAAACAGGGTATGTATTTAATATACTGTCAATGACAAGAGGATTATTAGCTATTATGATCATAAAAAATCGCCTCCTAATCCTAATTTGGCAATGAATTTTTGCTCCTTGACCGGAGATTTAATCCAATCACTCCATACCCTTGGATTTTGATTATGGATTTTATGAGAAATCTCAGCTAAAACAACTCTCTCTTCGTATTCCAATTCATTAAAATCCTTTAAATGACTTTTTTCAGACTCCGAGTAGCTGATGATCCTTTTTCTGTTGCGATAAACACTCCTTTTTGAAAGATATTTTGCATCTAAATCCACTCTATAAAAAGTCGGCGTACTGGTAAGCTGATAATTTTCACCCGTAAAATGAAGGAAAAATCGATTTTCCTTAAACCATGCAAGGTATGCTTCATATCTATCCATATTCTTTGCCATAGCTATTGATTCAATATTTAATAACCGACAGGCTAACTCAACATCTTTATCATCCGGGGAACGTAAAAAATCCGCTACAAGCTCAAGAATAAACGGGTCTTTTATCTCAAAAAAAGCCCATACCAAATCATGAATATACCTATCCTGTCTGTTTCTTTTAAAAATCATATTTGCCAGTATAGGCAGAGTAGTTTTATCTTCATATTTTCTTACAAGTATTGCGAAAATTTTGTCTAACACTTCATCAAATTCATCATCCGATCCGTCCTTTTCATACCCCGTTTGAAACATCCATTTTAAAGTTGAATATAAGCTTCTGTTATCATATTTGGGTAAACTATTTAAGTTAGTTCTGATATTCTCATCCTTCAATGCCTTCGTACTCATTTTTAAAGCCATTTTATTTCTCGAATTGAGTAAAGAGTATAAATTATAGGCATCAATATCAGGCAAAAGAACGTACAAAGTATAAAATAAGATTCTATTGTCATTTAATAATTTTACAGCCCTTTCTCTATATGTTCCTGCTAGTTTGCCGAAAGCTTCTCTAAGCTTTTGATTTCCATGATTTATTCTAATTCTATCTAATAAACTTAAGCTGTTATTATTGTTGTTTGTACTCATATAAGCTTCCTTTCTTATCAGCAATATCGCTGAATATAAAAGTGTTATTATATAATATTAAGAGCACAAACTTTTATTCTAAAAAAAATCAAAGGCTTGCTGAATAACTGCAAGCCTCTGATTTCTAATCCTTAATTTTGTTCTTAATTCTTAATTTGAATTAAATTTCATAAATGAAATTTCATTCAACATATACCATCCTTCCGATCCTTGCTTTAATTGGTTTCGACCATAACCAAGTATTGGTTGCACTGTCATCGAAATAAAACAAAGCACCACAAGAGGGGTCAGCACCTCTTAGGGCATCGTAAGCAGCCTTTTTAGCAGTTTCAGATGCAGGATTATTAATATAACCATTTAATACAGGTGTAAACTGATAGTAGCCGTTAATAACCTGATAGATAACACTGCTTATGCTGTTTGGAAAGCTTTTGCTTTTAACTCTGTTTACCACTACTGATCCTACCGCCACCTGTGCATCATATGGCTGTCCTGTGGCTTCTGATGTGATAAGTCGTGCAAGCAAATCAAAATCCTGCTGACTGTATGGAATCACCGAATCGGAAGCAGCACTTGTACTTTTAAAAGCAGCTGCCTGTGCTGTATTTGCTGTCGGTACTACAAGCTCCTGGTTCACATATAAATAATTATCCCATTTATTATTGGCTTTCCTTAAAGAATATAACGAAGTACCATAATCTTTTGATATCAGATATAAAGTATCCCCGCTTTCCACTGTATGAGTCGCTGCCTGAACCTTTAATTTTTGGCCCGGATAAATCATGCTGCTGCTAAGGTTGTTGTCTGCATAAAGCTTTGATACATTGGTATTGAAAAGCTGACTGATCATATACAGCGTATCCCCGGGAACCACTGAATACGTAGCTGCAAAGCTGTAGCTTGTTAAAGAAACAAAGGTGATAGCTGTAGATACAAGCAATCTTAGCTTCTTAGAACGAAACACTTCGATTTTTCCTCCCTTTAGCCTCCGAGGTTAGCTGTCGGATTCGGATAGAGATACCCCTACTCAATTGCTTGAGATTCACCCCAAAATTTCGCGATCCCCCGTACTCTGCATCCAGAGATTCGGCTTTTATAAATTTTTTCATAAACATTATATTATCCCGGTTTGGGAGAATCCAGTTTAAAGTAATGGTTATCGCGGTATATTATTCCAAATTAAAACGGGGTGCTTTGCACCCCGTTTTAATTTGAATTTCTAATCTATATAGATAATTCTGTTCTTTCTATGATTTCGTCCTGCATTTCTTTTCCCAGCACTGTAAAATATGCACTATATCCTGCAACACGAACAACTAAGTCACTATGATTTTCCGGCTCTCTCTGTGCCTCACAAAGAGTTTCTTTATCTACTACGTTGAACTGCACATGTTTGCCTCCATTGTTGAAATAAGTCTTGATCATATAACCAAGCTTCTTCAAATCTTCCTCTGTTTTTAACGCTGACGGATGGAATTTCATATTGAGCAATGTTGCTTGATATGCAGCCTGATCCACCTTCATGGCACTTTTTAATATTGCCAGAGGACCATTTTTATCCATTCCATGCATTGGTGACATACTGCCATCAGCTAATATTTCTCCTTTACGTCTTCCATCAGGTGTTGCCCCTGTCAAAGCGCCTCCAGGTTGGTGAGAAGTAATGGAAATTGCTGTAGGAACAGCCTTTCCGCCATAAGCTGTATCCATTTTGCCTAATGTTTGTTCAACAAAAGTATATAAATCAGCTGCGATCAAATCTACATAATTATCATCATTACCGTATTTTGGTGCTGCCAGAAAATCTTTTCTCATATCTTCATAGCCTTCCCAATTAGCATCAAGAGCATCCTTTAGCTGTTTCATTGAATATTTTTTATCTTCATAAACCAGTTTTTTAACAGCAGCTAAAGAATCCGCAGTATTGATTCCACCAATCGTGCAAAGGGAAATACCATTTTCAAATGGCATCTTACGGCTTAAAACATCCTTGCCTACTTTAATAGCATCCTTCATCAATGAAGAACGGAAAGGATCGGAGAACAGTCTTCTTTGAGTAATAAGCTCAATATTGCATTTTTCTACAGCAAGCTCCAATAAATATTCCAGCTGCTTGTAGAATCCGGCCTTAAATTCCTCAAACGTCTTCATCTCAGTAATATCGCCGGTTTCAATACCTACCATTTCGTTGGTACCTTTATTAAAACCATTGTTAATAAATATATCCAATACCAAAGGTATTATAAACATTGGTACTGCCACGGTACGTGACATTGCCGGAATATTGCCATCCAAACAACCGGTCATGACATATTCTCTTGAATCTTCTAATGACATACCCTGTCGCATAAAAAACTCAATGTAAGATTTGTCGCTTACAAATGCCGGCATTCCTAAGCCTGTTCTGACCACTTCCAATGCTTTCATCATCAATTTTTCAGGTGTGTTTTCATGGACACGAAGAGTCAATGTATGGTGCGGAATTTGAGTCTCCTTTGCTGCCTCCAACAACAAATACGTTAATTCGTTGGTGGCATCCTTTCCGTCTTTTGTTACACCGCCTATAGTCCAGTTATGCCATTTTGCCATACCTGAATTTTTCTTTCTGTTTTGCATTCCTGAAACTCTGTTGATTGCCACATCTTTTATACGCAGGCACTCTAATAATTCTAAAACCTCTTCATCTGTAGTGATGCCGGCCTCAATATCTTTTTTATAGAAAGGATACATATATTGGTCAAAACGACAGGCAGCAGCCGTAGGTGAAGGCGTTACCAACAAAAATACGAACCAAAATGCCTGCAGCGCTTCAAAGAAATTGCGTGCCGGATGTGCCGGAACGTGTCTGCATGCTTCTTCTATTCTTTCGAGTTCCTTCCTGCGCTTTTCATTCTTTTCTTTGCTTGCCATTTCTGCAGCAAGATCTGCATAGCGATTAGCAAAATTAATAAAAGCTTTATGAACAATAATTACAGACTTCAAAAAATCGGCTTTTTCTAAGCAGTCACCACTAAAATATCTAAGATTCTTAAGTTCTTCTTCCGCTTCTGCAATAATCTTAAGTGAACCGTCATTCAATATCCTATTATAATCTACACCAATAAGGAAAAATCCTGGCCCTAAGCCTATTCCAGACTGAGCATATCCTCCGCCGCTTCCGACTTTTTTGCCTTTCCATGGAGGCAGTATAAGACCGGATTTCATAAATGGCCACAGACGCTCACTTTCGAAAAAGACTTTTCCCATTTCTGCAACCAAATTCTTATCCCCAAACTTCTTATTGAGCTCTTGTAATTCTGCTTCATCCTCAGGTGTTATATAATATTGCTCACTTTTTAGCGCATCAATTTCGTCCTGAGTCCATGTACCATATTCATAGTCGATTTCCATTCCGAAGGGTTTGCTTGCAGCAGCTCCGACAAAAGGTTCATCATCGTCAATGAATATGGTTATATTTTCGAGTATATTTGCCAATATCTTTGCGCGCCTAATAACATTAGATTCATCTTCTGTTTGCGCAAGAGTTTCCGTCGCGATCCTAAACTTCTCAATACATAACGGATACTTGCTTACATTTAATTTTTCTTTCATTCTCATAACACGTTCGTTCATAATCTTTCCTCCTTAACTATCATACTCTTTGTATTATCCACCGATGCTCGCTTCTATCCCATACCATTCAAACATTTTTTTCAGTTTATCCATTTCTTCATCCGTAGGAGATGTTGTTGAAAATGCATTCATTACATCCTCGAGATTTTGCCGTTTGCCTTCTCCCATTCTATGATAAGGCAGCAAATTGACTTTAACGGATTTATCCAATTCATTTGCAATAAATTCTGCTGTTGCTTCCATGTTTTTAATTGAATTATTGTATCCGGGAATGATCGGTATCCTTATATTTATAGGCAAATGGAGTTTATGATGAATTTTTTTAAGGTTTTCCAGTATTGTTTCATTTGGAGCACCAGTACATTTTTCATGCTCCACAGTATCTAAATGCTTTAAATCATACATCACTAAATCCACATAGGATAAAACCTTTTCCATTGTTTCCCATTGAGCAAAGCCGCATGTTTCAATGGCTGTATGGATATTATTATCTTTACACAGTTTTAATACAGCAGCCGCAAATTCCGGCTGAACAAAAACTTCGCCTCCGCTTAATGTGACGCCGCCGCCGGATTCATTATAAAAAAGAACATCTGAAGCAACCTTTTTGTACACTTCCAATGCCGTCATTTCTTTACCTACTATGCTTCTGGCTTCTGTAGGAC
>JAAYPU010000404.1 GCA_012519645.1 Clostridiales bacterium
AGATGGAGAAGAAGTGTAAAAATAAGAAATGTCAACGTATCCTGCCAGAAGGATATAAGCACAAATATTGTGAGAATTGTAGAAATGAACACGCTGAGACGATAAAGAAAACTCTAAAAGGAATCGGTGGAACTGCATTAGGCATTGGTTTGTTTGTGGTATCAGCAGGGAAATTTGGTGAAGGCAAAAAGTCTTGAAACAGATAACCAATAAAGAATATGAAGAATTCCAAAAATATAAAGAAGATAAGCTATATGGCAGATTGCTTACATCGGATGTCTTAAGATTAATCTGTGTAGCAGAGAATTATGCTACAGAAGCTATTGGAAAGTGTATGCTTAAAACTTTGGTGAAAATATAAAATACCCAATAATTTTAAGACGAGGTGATGGTTATGGGAAGTTTTGATTTTACTTACGAACTACCCAATAATTTTGATAAACGTACTCAACAGTTCTTACTGCAGATGCAGGCAAGCGATGTTGCGGATGCTTTTGTAAAATGTAAATATGAGTATGATGATGTTGGATTGGCGTATTACGCTGGTCTTAGGGGTGATAATTGGAATAAAAATGCTATCGATATTACGTTTGAAGGTCCATCAAAAAGTATAAATTGCTTATCCGCAAAGCATTCTGTGCTTTCCAGTGCGATGGATAAAGCAGTAAAATCTAGTGAATCGGGACTTTTAATAAGAAATATATATTTCTTTGAAGATGATGATATTGATGGTTTGCCAGATACAAATGAGGATAGATTAAATGCAGACCTTGAAAATGCTAAGGTTGTTCTTGCTGACCTTATCCAAATTGGAGAGAGAGCTTGTTCGAATTACTCTCTTAATAAAGATAGTAGTGAGAATAGCATAAATGACTATTTTAGAGATATGTTGTTTGCCAAAGGGTATGATGAAGTAAAGGATCAAACGAGACATGGAATATCTGAGAGTGGTAAAGACGCAGCAGAGGTTGATATTTTACTGACAAAAGATGGAAAAGAAATTGCAATTTTTGAAGGTCTTAAACTTGATAGTGTAAACAAGTCTTATATTGCAACACATATTGATAAGGCGATTATCAACTATAATGCTATAGGAACTGCAACTTTTGTTGTCTCATATGTTAGCGTGGCTGACTATAAGTTTTTTTGGGAAAGGTTTTCTTCCTATATAGAAGAATATAACTTCCCATTGGTGGTAAAAAGAGAATATGAAGAAAAATCATACCCTAATGCTTCGACAAGAGTTGCTGATATAATTCTGTCGCGAGATGGATATGACTTTCCAGTATACTTTATTACCTTAAAAATAAGTTGAGTTGGAAGGAGGTGCCCTTATGGTAGGAGTAAGAGCATACAACTACATAAAACCCTTGCAGATAACCAATTTGCTAGGGGTGGGTGCAAATGCACACCCCTATAACAGCGAAGTGGGTGCATCGTTGAATTGTATTAATTTTGTAAGGGTAACCGATCCGTGTTGCGGTTCTGGAGGTGTGTTCGTTTAATCTGCAAGATTTGTAGAGAATCACAGTGGCAATATTAGTAATATTTCTATCTATGGTCAGAATTCAAACACTTCGACATGGAAGATAGCACAGATGAATCTCGCTATTCGAGGGATTGAACCAGATTTAGGAACTTATGCTGCAGATACATTTTTAGAAGACCGTCATGCTACGTTAAGAGCAGATTATATTATGTCAAATCCGCCACTCAATATTTATGGTTGGGGGCAAGATAAATTAAAAGATGTTCCTCATTGGAAGTATGGTACACCGCCAGAAGGAATGGCCAACTTTACATGGCTTCAACATATGATTTATCATCTTGCTCCAGCAGGTCGCATCGGCATGGTATTGGCGAATGCTTCACTATCATCTCAAACAGGTGGTGAAGGAGAAATCCGTAATAACATCATCAATGCTAATTTGGTTGAATGTATTATTGCAATGTATACCCAGCTTTTCTATACAACACAGATTCCTTTTTCACTTTGGTTTATTAATAAACCAAAGAAACAATCTGGTAAGACATTGTTTATTGATGCGCGTAAAATGGGAACAAGAGTAAGTCCTAAACTGAGAGAGTTGACTGATGAAGATATTCAAAAAATTTCGGATACGTATGAAGGATTTGTTGAGGGCACATTAGAAGATATTAAGGGATTCTGTGCGGTTACTGATATAGCGGAAATTGAAAAGCAAGATTTTATCCTAACACCTGGACGCTACGTAGGGATTGAAGAACAGGGAGATGATGGCGAACCATTTGAAGATAAGATGAATCGACTAACTTCTGAACTATCAGAGATGTTCGCTAAGTCTCATGAGTTGGAGGAAAAAGTTAGGAAGAATCATGGGAGGTTATTATGCAAATTAGAAAAGAAGCATTACCAGACTACGACACAGTCTATCATGTCGTCCAGCAAGCCTTCAAGCAGGCAGAACACGCAGACGGCAATGAAGCGGATTTGGTCACTGCCTTAAGAAAAGGTCCAGCTTTCATTCCCGAACTTTCGCTAGTTGCTGAGATAGAGGGGAAAATTGTCGGTCATATCCTCTTTACCAAAGGACAAATTGACGATAATACCGTGTTAGCACTAGCACCATTAGCTGTATTGCCGACTTATCAAGGACAAGGGATTGGTGTGGCACTTGTCAACGAGGGCCATCGAATCGCACGCCAATTAGGATATGATTATGTGATTGTTTTAGGTGGCGCTTATTATCAACGTTTTGGTTATGTCTCAGCCAGCTCGCTAGGTATTACTGCACCATTTGAAGTACCCGACGAATACTTTATGGCGAAAAAACTCAATCCCCACGCTGAAAAGGTAAGCGGTGTGATGCACTACGCCAAAGAATTTGGGATAGAGTAGAATATATTGAAATTTGGTTATTTGAGAATTTATATATGCTATAATTAACTCAATAATTTTGACTTTTGAGGGGATTTCTTCATGAATGCTAAAGAACAGAAAAAACAAGCAAAACTTTTTGTTGAGCGTTGGAAAAATAAAGGTAGTGAGAGAAAAGATAGTCAATCATTTTGGCTAGATTTACTTCAATCGGTTTATGGAATTGAAAACCCGTCATCATATATTTCGTTTGAAGATAAAGTGATGTTGGATCATACCAGTTTTATTGATGGTTATATTGATGAAACCAAAGTATTAATTGAACAAAAAAGTAAAAATAAAGGTTTGCATTCTGCTATTAAACAATCTGATGGAACTTTTTTAACACCTTTTCAACAAGCAAAACGATATGCAGCTGATTTACCTTATTCAAAACGTCCAAGATGGATTATTACTTGTAATTTTAGAGAGTTTTATGTCTATGATATGGAACAGCCTAATTCAGAAGCTGTTGTAATACTTTTGGAAGATTTGCCAGATGAGTTTTATCGCTTAGAGTTTCTCGTTACTAAAAGTAATGAACATTTAGAACGGGAATTACAAATTTCTATGCAAGCAGGTGATATTGTCAGAGAAATTTATGAAGCTTTAATAAAGCAGTATGTGAATCCTGAATCTGAACATACTTTACATGCGATGAATCAATTAATAGTTCGGTTAGTATTTTGTTTTTATGCGGAGGATGCTTTAATATTTGGTTCGAAAATGATGTTTCATGACTATCTTTCACGTTTCGAAGCTAGAGATTTTCGTAGAGCATTAATAGATTTATTTGAGATATTAGATACGCCAGTTGAAGAAAGAAATCCATATTTGGATGATGAATTATTAGCTTTTCCATATGTTAATGGTGGTATGTTTTCTGAAAAAAATATTGAAATTCCAAGATTTACAGATGAACTTCGTGAGTTAATTTTGGAACATGCCTCCTCAAATTTTGACTGGTCAAAAATTAGTCCAACGATTTTTGGTGCTGTATTTGAGTCAACGTTAAATCCGGATACAAGAAGAAAAGGTGGTATGCATTATACGTCGATAGAAAATATTCATAAAGTTATCGATCCTCTTTTTTTAGATGATTTGCGCAATGAATTAAATGAAATTCGAAAATTAAAGCAGTTTGCGACAATTAAACGTCGTGTAGAAGCTTTTCAAAAGAAGTTAGGAAATTTAACATTTTTGGATCCAGCATGTGGTTCGGGAAATTTTTTGACAGAAACATATCTATCATTAAGAAGGTTAGAAAATGAAGCATTAAAATTAACTATAGGTAGAGAGTACTATATTGATACACAAGTTGGTATGCACATCAATGTGAAGATAAATCAATTTTATGGTATCGAGATTAATGATTTTGCTGTATCGGTAGCTAAAACTGCCCTTTGGATTGCAGAAAGTCAAATGTTAGAAGAAACAAATGATATTTTGTATGCTAATGAAGAATTTTTACCATTGAAGTCATATACAAATATTGTAGAAGGAAATGCACTGAAAATTGATTGGAATGATGTTGTACCAAAGAATAAACTAAATTATATTATTGGGAATCCACCTTTTTTGGGGTATTCCTTACAATCTAAAGAGCAGAAAGAACAGTTAAAATCAATATATGTTGATGAAAATAATAAACCATACAAAACTTCAGGAAAAAATGACTTTGTATCTGCTTGGTATTTTAAAGCTTCTCAATATATTATTAATACAAATATTAGAGTAGCTTTTGTATCGACTAATTCGATTACTCAAGGCGAGCAAGTTTCTTCAGTATGGAAACCACTGTTCGAACGCTTTCAAATTCAGATTGATTTTGCATATCAGACTTTTAAATGGGATAGTGAGGCGAGTGAAAAAGCAGCGGTGCATTGTGTGATTATTGGGTTTAGTCAAGTTGGTTCATCTGAGAAGAAACTATTTGGTTCTAACAATTCGGTTGAAAAAGTTTCTAATATCAATTTTTATTTAAAAGAGGGAAAACCAGTATTTTTAGAGAATCGTACTAAACCAATTTCTGATGTCATTGAGATGACTACGGGAAATCGCCCAGCTGATGGTGGTCATCTTATTATTGAGGCTGATGAGTATGAGAAATTTATCAATCATGAACCGAAAGCCAGACAATACATCAAATGTTTGACAGGTGCTGCCGAATTTATTAACAATAAAAATAGATACTGTCTCTGGTTAGTAGGGGTAAGTCCAGCTACACTTCGTACTATGCCTTTGGTTATGGAAAGAATTGAAGCTTGCCGTCAGTCTAGACTTTCTGGGGCAGCTGATCGTCAGAAATTAGCGGATACTCCTATGCTTTTTAGGGAACAAAAAAATCCAGAAACGTATATAATTATTCCTAGCACTTCATCAGAAAATCGGCGTTATATACCAATAGGCTTTTTGGATAGTAATACTATCCCTACTAATTCAGTATCAATCATTGAAAATGCTTCAATATATGATTTTGGTATTCTTACTTCAAATGTGCATATGGCTTGGATGCGTACTGTAGCTGGACGGCTTGAAATGAGATACCGTTATTCTGCAAAAATAGTTTATAACAATTTTCCTTGGCCAAATCCAACATCTGAACAAAAAGAAAAAATTAAAGAAACTGCTCAAGCGATTTTAGATGCTCGTAGCCTTTACCCTGATAGCAGTTTAGCTGATTTGTATGATGAGTTGACAATGCCTGTAGAATTACGTCGCGCACATCAGGAGAATGATAAAGCTGTAATGAAGGCATACGGATTTACAAAAAAAGTTAATGGTAATACAACTTGGTTAACCGAAAGCGAAACTGTTGCAAAATTATTTGATATGTACAGAGAGATGACAAAAGATGAGTGACTTATTTTTTAGAGAATAGCCCCAGCGCTGTTCTCTTTTTTGCAATTAAACTTTAAATTTGAATTTTTCCCGTGAATTCGGTATTATCTTTAGGTATCGAGGAAAAAGTGAAAAGAGCCAAAGGAGGAGAAAGATGGCTGATTATTTAGTAAAAGCGTTGG
>JAAYPU010000405.1 GCA_012519645.1 Clostridiales bacterium
CATCTTCTGTTAACAGACATCCGTTGATTACTTTTCGATATCCTTCTTCATCATGTATTTTTGCTGACCCCATATGCTGCAAAGGATAATCCATGGGGAAAATATATTGCGAAATATCCAATTTATCCAAATCCTCAAAATTTATCGCATCTTCTATAGTAAACCGCCCGCTTTTTGTTCTCATCAGTTTACTCATTACAGCACCGCAGCCTAATATCCCGCCTATATCATGACATAAGGTTCGGATATAAGTTCCCTTTGAGCAGCTCACATCGAATAGCACTTTGCCTTTCTCTATATTCAAAACGGAAATATCATATATTTCTACCTGGCGGGGCTTGATATCTACTGTTTGCCCCTTCCTCGCATATTCATAAAGTTTCTTTCCATTTACTTTCAAAGCAGAATAAATAGGCGGTGTTTGAATAATAGTACCCTGAAAGCTGTTAAGTGCTTCCAATATCGCTTCTTTTTCCACATTCACCGGCCGCGTATCAATGATGGTGCCCCATATATCCTGAGTATCCGATTCGATACCTAATGTCATTTCACATCTGTACTTCTTATCGTCGGACAGCATATATTCCGTTATTCTTGTAGCTTGTCCCAAACAAACAGGCAATACGCCTGTAGCCATTGGGTCCAATGTCCCTGTATGCCCCACCTTAGTTCCCTTGATTGTTCTTCTTATTGCATTTACTACATCATGTGATGTCATTCCCTCGGGTTTATTGATATTGATTATTCCATCCGGCATTTTACTCCCTCAGTTTTATCTATAATATTGCCGCAACAGCTTCATAAATAATTTTTTTTGCTGAATTTAAGTCATCAGAGAAAGTACATCCTGCTGCTTTAACATGCCCGCCGCCGCCAAATTTCATAGCAATTTTACTTACATCAGCATATTTTTTTGAGCGAAGGCCTACTTTAATTTCATTTTGATTCATTTCCTTAAAGAAAATAGCTACTTCTACTCCTTGAATATTTCGGAGTATTTCAATAAATCCTTCAGTCTCATCCATTGTTGCTCCGGTTTTTTTAAGCATCTCCTGCGTCACATAAGCAGACGCCGCTTTTCCATTACAAATTATTTCTAAATTACTCAGAACTTCAGATTCCAGTCTCAATTTTTCTAATCGCATATTTTGATAAAGCTCTACGTTTATATCATTAAGACGTATTCCCAAATCCAACAATTCAGCAGTAATAATATGCGCTCTTGGTGTAGTGTTACTGTATTTAAAGCTGCCGGTATCCGTAGAAATGGCTGAATAAATTGCTTCTGCAATCTCTATATCAAATTCTATATTCAATTCTTTGATCAGATCAAATATTATTTCCCCTGTAGCTGATGCTGTATCATCTACATAATTCAAATCGGCAAAAAAACTGTTTGTTGGGTGGTGATCTATATTTACAGTCGTTTTCCCTGATCGGAATACATTCAATCTTTGCCCTAATCGTTCCATATCGCTGCAATCTACAGCAATACATAAATCCGGAGTTTTACATTGCTGCTTATTATCTAAGTCTATCGTTAAGAATTGTAAATACTCGGGAATCTCTTCTTCAATTTGTATGCAGGCTTGTTTGCCGCATTTTATTAATGCTCTTTGCAGTGCTGCAGCACTTCCTATGGAATCACCATCTAAAATAATGTGAGGAAATATGATAATGCTGGTTGAATCTTTGATTTTATTTATTATTTCTTTAAAGACATCTCTATTCCTCATGATTATTTTTATTATCCTTTCCGATTTCGTCGATAATTTTATCGATATGCAATCCATATTCAATAGAATTATCCAATTTAAACAAAAACTCCGGAGTATGCCTCATTTTCACTTGTCTGCCTACTTCTTTTCTGATAAATCCGGCTGCATTCTTTAACGCAACAAGAGTATTTTCTTTTTCTTCATCAGTTCCATAAACGCTCAGATATACCGTTGCATAGCTGAAGTCCTCTGTTACATCTACCCCCGTAATACTAGACATAGGTGCAATGCGAGGATCTTTCAATTCGTTGATAAGCATATAACTGATGACTCTTTTGATTTCCTCTGCCACTCTATTCACTCTAAAATTTTTTCCCATATTAATCACTCCTCCAGGGGCAATTGAATTAGAGGTTAGAGGTTGGAGGTTAGAGG